>DAOVDS010000012.1 GCA_030669415.1 bacterium | reverse complement strand
ACACGGTCGACTTCGGGAGCGACTTCGGGACCTCAGACAGCAAGACCCGGGTGGGACTCTCGGACATATTTGTCACGAAGATAACGCAGCCGGGACTATCTACCTGGACGCAGAAATCTCCTGCCGCCAAGCCGCCGGCGCGGGACTATCATGCGATGGCGTACGATTCGGCGCGCGGAGTGACTGTGCTGTTCGGGGGGTATGGTGCAACAGGGTCCCTGGATGACACATGGGAGTGGAACGGGAACAACTGGGCCGATGTGTCACCGGGAGGGACACCGGGCGTGGACTACCCGAGCGCCAAAGACTGCCACGCGATGGCGTACGATTCCAACCGTGGCGTGGTTGTGCTCTTCGGCGGCGACCCGGGCGCGTTCAGCGACGAGACATGGGAATGGGACGGGGCCGACTGGACCCGGAAGCTCACCACAGACCAGCCGTCCGGGCGCTACCACCACGCGATGGCCTATGATTCCAAACAGGGAGTAGTTGTGCTCTTCGGCGGCGACACGCTCACAGGGACAAGCGACGAGACATGGGAGTGGGATGGCACCGACTGGACACAGAAATTCCCGGGAAGCAAGCCACCCAAGAGGTACTGTCACAGGATGGCGTATGATTCCACGAGGGAAACGGTTGTGCTCTTCGGTGGCGTTGATGAAGGTGTGCCCCTGGATGACACCTGGGAATGGGATGGCACGAACTGGGCGCAGAAGTTCCCCGCAGACAAACCATCTCCACGCAGCGTGCACGCCATGGCGTACGATTCTGTTCGTGCGGCAGTTATTCTCTTTGGGGGAGATGTAGCGGCTCCGGGCTACAGTGATGAGACCTGGGAATGGAACGGGAACAACTGGACCAATGTGTCCCCGGCAGGGACACCGGGAGTTGACTATCCGACGGCGCGGCTCAACCACGCAACAGTGTTCGATTCTGCCCGGGGGGTGGTTGTGCTGTTCGGGGGATACGACGGGAGCCGCTGCGACGACACCTGGGAATACTAACCCGGAACCACAGATTTCGCAGATTTCACAGATTACACCGATTTTCTTGACAATGCGTTTAGCGGTCGAGCTTGCTCGACGTGTAATACCGTGGCGCGTGCCGCTGCAGTGAGCACGCAAAATGGCCGTCAGATCATAATAGCGGTTCTCGATTTGCAACATGTTACACCCAGTCAACTTATGAAAGCAGCCGCATGAAACCGTCGCAAAAAAACAAGATAATTAACGTTAGTAGTACAGACGTCATTTTTTGCCACAGAGGCACAGAGAATACTGTGTAAGAAAAGGGGATAAGGAGATATTGTAGCTTCTGTTATTGCTGTACAATGCAGTTGGCGGGAGCCTTTTTAATAGGGCAAACTGAAGCTATTTGCCCTTGAGAACGTAGTTCTTGAACTCAGTCTCGAGTCGGTCAAGGCCAACTTTGCCGAAGGAGGCATCATATGCCTTCCCGGAGTCGCGCGTGTCGCGTAGTGTCACAAGGTACTCAGCAAACACTTTCTTCGTTGCGGTGCTCTTGTTAAGAAGGAAATGGATGAAGTGCCAAGCCTCGGCGTAGTTCAAGAGCACGTTGCCTCGGTAGAAGTCCTTTCTATCCATTGTCAATAGCTCTTTGAGCGGAACATATCCGCCACCTCGAAGCGCATTGAGCACAGTGTTCGAGCGCTCGAAATTCATAGCACCGACCTTTACCACCTTGCCCCACTTGTACTCGGCTGTCTCGAAGTAGCAGGCAAGTCCTTCAGCAAACCAGATAGGGTGAGGGCCTTTCAAGTACGCGAACATGAACTGATGGTTAGCCTCATGATATATGACTCTGAATATTTTGTGTCCCAGTCCTTCCGAGAAGCGGTCGTAACAGACAAGCTCCTTATCGCGTGGCGAGTAGTATGCTTGGGCGTTTTCCAGGTCAATCTTCTTCTTCCTGACATACGCAACGAATTCTTCTCTATTCTTGAACATCTTAACCGTTTGGCGCTCCATTTTCAGGTCTTTCGCGTCGAACAGCTCACGGTACTTGTGCATTACTGCCTCAAGCCGGTAGGCCAGCTCTTCCAATCTCTCGGGCAGGGAATTGCTCAACAGGTCGTAGTTCTTTGTCCGTATGACCACCCAGTCCTTTGGCGCAAGCACAGGCGGCAGTTGTCCACGGCCCTTTTTCTTCGTCCTTCCGGTGCGGATCTTCCTTACCTCATCAGACGACTTGCGTTGAGCCTCTTTGACAACGCCGAACTCCCATTTTCTATCGTCGGCGCTTTCATCAATGGCAATCACGGAGGCAAATTTCCTGCTTCTGAGAACCAGCGCGAAAGCAGGGTCTGTAAGTACTTCCCGTTTCAGTTCATTACGTTTCTTCTGGTACTTAAGGAACTCTGCGAAATACTTCTCCATGTACTTGGCCGCATTCTCAACATCACCGCAGGCGGCGTATGCGCGGGCGATATCCATAGAGCTCACGGGCAGGCGTTCCGCCGGCGTCTTGCGAACGGTGAGGTCTATAAGCGCAGCAGCCTGTACTCTCTTCCCCCGGAGCGCGAGGCTGGCTGCAAGGAGCAGTCGATTGAACTGGCTGCGGTCGCCGGAGATTTCCCTGCCCTTTTCTGCACATTCCTGGGCCCTCTTGTAGTTGCGGCCAAGCAGGTAGAACACTCCGAGGTTGTAGAAATGGAGGTGTGCGGAAGGGTCTTCCGCAACTGCCTGCTCGCCGAGCTTGATGGCCTCTCTGAGGTTTCCCATCTTGGAGTGGCAGCAGCCCATCAGTATTTTAATCATGGGCGCCCACCGCGCGAACCTCTGGTCCAGCTTGACGTATGGCAGATTTTCCCTGCCTGTCGCAAGAGCCAGTTCCAGCTCACCAATATGAATGTAGGCGTTTGCGAGCGTGTATCCAAAAGAAGGATTCTTCATGCCCGGGCTTCGCCTGTAGAATTCCTTGACAACTACAACGACCTCGCGCCAGCGGTGCTGCTTTTTGAGCGTCTGGAGGAATGCCTTGAGCTCGCCGTCAGGTATGCTCTTGTACTGCTCCATGGCTGCTTCGGCACGTTCTTGTTCGGCCTTTTCATCCCTTGTCAGTTCCTCCGGGGGCAGTGCAGGCTCTCTCTTATCAGGCTTGGGAATTGTGGTCTTTTTCGGGGTGCTCTTCTTCTCGACGGGTGGCTTGTCCTGCTTATGCCAGTGGCCATCCATGCCTAATTTGTATCCGAGAGCCTTTCCCGCACGGGCGTTGGCGGGGTCGACCTTGAGGATTGCGTTGAGCACCTCCTCACGGTGCTTGGCAAGGTTCTGCTCTCTGCACCAGTCGGCCAGCTTGAATAAAGCCCTGACGTCGCTCTTGTCAATTTCAGCGAAGCGCTTCTTGAAGTCTTCTTCCTTTGAAGCGCCTTTTTCTATCTCTTTGATGTTGTCTCGCTCAATCGTGATTGTGCCGAACTTCATCTTGAGTTTGACATAGTCTTCCGTCTCCTCGACAATCTCACCTTCCAGATGGCGTCCATCTTTGGTGTGCACAATGTCGGCAAACAGCGGCATGAAGGGTAAAAGTTGGGTGCACAACAATACCATGACGGCCACAGCCGGAATCAGATACTGCAACGAGAGTTTCGCCTTCATAATCCAACTCCCAGTCAAACTCAGGACGGAATCGGAACCGTGATGTGCGCAATTCCCTGGTGTCTGCCTCTCGAGTAATTATAATGAGAATGCAGGCTTATGGCTATTTACATATCTCGTTGTAGTAGCCGTCGGTGGCTTCCGCCAGGTCGGTCAGAAACTGCCTGCACCTGTCGTTGTACTCCGTGGGGTAGATATCCCAGTCCATCTTGCCGGGGTGCCAGACATAAGCGTTATGGCACGCCATGTCCATGCCGAGTCCGGCGGTGAATATCTTCGCACTGTGCACGTTTTCAGAGAGAATCTTGCTTCTCGTAAGGTCCATGCACTGCTGCGCCCATGTAGCATCAGCGTTGAACTCACCCGCGTCGTAGCTTCCCCATATCCTGAGCAGTATGTATGTAACTGTTTCGATATTGCTGGGCGCACCGTCAGTCAGCAGGTAGAGGGCTGTCGGTGATATGCCCGGCCCGGGAGGCGCAGGCGTGACCATCTTCAGCGCTTCGGACATGGCGTCGTATGTGTTTGTGCCGCCGGAGACCTCCGCCAGCGAGAAGCGCTGCTGACACCACGCAATCGCGGCAAGCTTGTTCGCCTCACTGGCTATCTGCAGCGTCTTGGCAGTCGGCCATGTCACTATGTTGTTGTCATACGTCCAGTGATACCCCAGCGGAGCAGGTTCCTCATTGGCTGGAGGCCAGGCACTCCAGGAACCGCCCATGTCGCCGCCGCCACTCGTCCAGTTGGGGTCCATTGACGCACCTGTAGTACCGCCTGTTGAGAAGCCGACTATTGCGAACTTTGCATGCTCTTCGAGGCTGAGGATTACCTTGATTGCGCCGATACGGGCAACATCGATTTTTTTCGGGTTCTGGACGGGCACGCCGTTCTCGTCATCGATAGTCATGTTGGCCGACACGCGCATCGAACCGGTGCGGTCAATCACAAAGATAATCTCATCGGTTTCTATTGACTCGCCGTAAAGCTCGGCCCAGGAAGCGGGCTGGTCACCCGTGGTGAAGGCCCAGACGAAGCCCAGCGTAGTCCCGGCTGTATTGATGCTGTCAATACGCCAGTAGTAGTCTGTGGAGTTCTCAAGAACGCCGGGATAGTACCTCAGGTCGGTCTGGTTGCCTTTGAACAGCTCCGTGCTGGAATGGTCGGCCGTTGAGACCGCGGCCTGGTCAGTACCGATATATACGTCGTAGGATTCCGCTCCGCTGGCCGCATCCCAGGAAAGCGTCTTGTTTATCTCCACGTCAACCGCCCCATCTTCCGGGTCAGGATTTGCAGCCTGTGCCGGGGCAATGACCGGCGTGGTCTCAGTGGTAAACGACCACAAAGGCCCCTTCGTCGTGTAGAGAGCATTCAAGCTGTCCACGCGCCAGTAGTAAGTGGTCTCGTAGGCGAGGTTGCCGCCCGGCGACGGGTCGTAAAACGTCCTGGTCTGGGTACACATGAACTCCGAGGCAGTCCTGGTGGCGCTTTCAACCAGCGTGGAGTCGGTCCCGAAATAGACATCATAGGAGTATGCCGAGGTCGCCGCAGACCAGTTCGTGACGACTGACACGGGAACGTCCACAGACTCGTCGGGAGGAAACGGATTGCTGACCGCATCGGGCGTTCCCACGGGAGGCCCCGCGGGTACTGTCGTGAAGCTCCATACCAGCCCGGTTGTCACACCCGTCGTGTTGGCGCTGTCAATGCGCCAGTAGTAGGCTGTCTCATAGTCAAGTGTGCCCGGGTCGTAGCTCAGCTCTGTCTGGTTGCCCTTGAACTCGGCTGATGAAGGGTCGGCATTCGACACGAGAATCTGGTCGGTGCCGAAATACACGTCGTAAGACTCCGCACCCGAGGCGGCGTCCCAGGTCAGAACGATATCCGTCGCCACATCCACGGCACCGTCGGCGGGATACGGGCCTGTCACCTGGTCAGGCGGCGTGGAAGGAGTAGTCTCGGTCGTGAAGCTCCATACCAGCCCGGTAGTCGCACCCGCTGTGTTGGCGCTGTCAATGCGCCAGTAGTAGGTTGTGAGATAGTCCAGCGTGCCGGGGTCGTATGTCAGTCCTGTCTGGTTGCCCCTGTACAGGTCTGTGGCTGAAGCGGTGTCGGCGTCGGCAACCGCCGTCTGCTCTATGCCAAGGTAGACATCATAGGAATCAGCACCCGCGGCTGAAGCCCAGCTCAGGTCGGTCGTCACGGGTACATCAACGGCGCCATCACCAGGGTTGGGGCCGGTCACCTGGTCGGGCGGGGACAGGGGTTCCGCTTCTGTCGTGAAGCTCCATACAAGGCCCGTGGTCACACCCGCCGCGTTCACGCTGTCAATACGCCAGTAGTAGGTTGTGAGGTAGTCCAGCGTGCCGGGGTCGTAGGTCAGTCCCGTCTGATTGCCCATGAACTCGGCCGAGGAAGTGTCGGCACCTGCAACCGCTGCCTGGTCAGTACCCAAGTAGACATCGTATGAGTCAGCGCCCGTCGCAGCAGACCAGCTCGTAGTCACCGTCACAGATACGTCAACCGCACCGTCTGCCGGAAACGGGCCAGTCACCTGGTCAGGCGGGGACAGGGGTTCCGCCTCTGTCGTGAAGCTCCATACATCGCCGGTCGTCACGCCCGCCGCGTTCACGCTGTCAATGCGCCAGTAGTACGTCGTCGAGTAGCTCAACGTACCGGGGTCGTAGGTCAGTCCCGTCTGGTTGCCCATGAACTCGGCCGAAGAAGTGTCGGCCCCTGCGACATCTGCCTGGTCTGTCCCAAAGTAGACATCGTACGAGTCCGCGCCAGTGGCGACGCCCCAACTCAGGTTGCTTGTAACCGGCACGTCAGTGGCGCCATCGACGGGGCTGGGGCTTGTCACCTTATCGGGTGTTGCCGGAACCGGAATCGGAACACTGCTTTTCTTCTTGCTCTTGCAGCCGCAGAATGCGAATGCGAATGCAAGTAACAGTATGAACATAACCTGGATATGCCGCTTGTACGACATGGCGACTCTCCTCTGCAAACTGGCTGGTGTACAAACACAAATATACCGACTTCTGCCAGGAAAGTCAAGGCAAATTTGCATCCGAGGCTCCAGATAAACAGGCTCGTGCAGAAACGTCTGGTGAAGTCGGTAAAGAAGCCCCAGAGAAACAGCGGGTTCCAGAGCTGCAGATATGGCGTGCAAAAACTATAGATTTCGCACATGTTGTAGGCAGTGTGAGAAAGGAAAGGTACACGTTCGTCGGAAGTACACGCCTCTCGGACCATAAGGAACTCACCTCGTCGATTTGCCAGGAAGATACCAGGATTCTATTGCTTGCAATGCGTCCATTGTTGGGGTAGTATTTCGCGAGAATCAACCAGCGCGTATAGTACTTCTGTGCATGGTGAGTTCTCAATCCGTCCATAACATGCTCAAGGAGGAGCTGATATGACACGAGCGCGAGTTTACGCATTGGTGTTTTTGTGTGCGGGTATTCTTGTTTGCATGCCGCCGCTCAGGCACGCCTATGCTCAGGACTGGAATGCGATGGTCAAGGAATACAGCGAAAGCGTGGAAAAGACCGCCTATGAGTATACCAAGAAGAAACTTGAAGAAGGCAAATCCGAGAAAGAGGCGAGAAAGGGGCTGGTATCGGCGGTTGACAGTACAGCAAACAAGGAAATGGATAAGATAGTCGACAAGACTATGACATCGGAAGGGAAGATGCCTGCGAAGCTTGCGAACATGATATTCCAGGGCATTTTCAGGAATGCCAAGGAAAAGGCAAAAGCTGCAGGAGTATCCCGGGCTGTAAGAGAGCACCGGTCGAAGAACTGGAGAGAGATAGAGCCCAAAACCGAGCTTGTTGACAAGAAAACGGAAGACAAGGAAATAGCGCAGGCAATCAGGAAAACGACACTGTTTGAGGACTTCAAAGACATTGCCGAGCTGAAGCTCACCAAGCCTGTAATTGTCCTCTTCTTTGTCAAGCACGCCCGTGAGAGAAAAATCTGGCTGCAGGCCGAGGAATGCATCGAAATGCAGGAAGTTCTGTTCGCCAACCCCAGGTTCTTCGCCGCCACGAACGAATTCATACAGTTAAGAGTGGACATGGCAAAACTCAACAAGCTGCTGCTGAGAAAATACAAGGTGAGGTCCGCGCCCACCGTTGTATTCTTCGACTGTGTCGGCAATCAGATGTATGCATTTGACAAAGTCAAGCAAAACGTGGACAAGCTTGTGAAGAAAATGGAGGGCTTTGTAGCCAAATCTGAAAAAGTAAGAGAAAAGGAGAAAGCCAAGCTGCCGAAGGAAATAGAACTGCCTGAACCAGAAGATGGAAAGATATTCAATGGCAGGAATCTTGACGGTTTCGAAGCCGATCGGGAAGTATTCAAAATCCGCAAGAAATGTATATACGGCAACCAGGCCAAGAAGGATGCTCCCGCATACCTGTTCTGGAAGAGGCCTGCGCAGGGTGATTTCACATTCTCAGTTAAGCTGATTATAGACAAAAAGCACGGTAGCAACATATCACTTGGCGGCGGCAAGGTGCCGGTCGGGGTGGGTATCGTCATAGCCGCAGGCGAGACGGAAAATAAGTGGTGCAAGTTCTGGACGGAGGCGGTCCACGGCGAGAAAGGCCGGCTCGGTCTCAGCGGCGGGCGGTTCGGCAGCTCCACCTCCAGGGATGCGGGCAAAAACTGGATAGAAATGAAGGTGGTAGTGAAGAACAAGTTCCTGAGGACGTTCTTCAACGGCGAGGAGATTAACGCCGAGAGCTTCTCAAGCTACAAGGGGGGAAAGATAGGCGTGTTCGTCCACATGTGTGACGTGCGTTTCAAAGACCTGACGCTGCTCAAGAAAAAAGCCGCTGCCGCCGGGGAGCCCGGCAAAGAGACGCCTGAAGCTGCTGCCAAGGAAGAAAAGCCCGCCCCCCGGGAAGACCCTGTGGCGAAGCGTATTCTTGAAAAACTCGCGCGGATCTCGCCTGAAGGCTACGTGGCGGTTCCTGCCGGCGAGTTCCTCATGGGCACGGTCGAACCCCGCCCGCCCAGGGATGACACAAGACCCCAGCACAAAGTCTACCTTGATGCATTCTTCATCAAGAAATATGAGACAACGCAGGCGGAGTACAAGCCCTTTGTTGATGAAACGGGAACCGCGGCCCCTGGTACAGTGACGCGTCCCGGCGAGCCTGAAAGCCGCTGGAAATGGAGCGACGGGACTTACCCGCCCGGCACGGATAAATGCCCGGTGGTGGTGGCAAGCTGGAATGAGTGCAATGATTACTGCAAATGGCTCGGCGGCAGGATGGGACGCACCTGCAGCATTTCCACGGAAGCCCAGTGGGAAAAAGCCGCCACCTGGAACTTCGTGAAAGCTGAGAAATACGAGTACCCGTGGGGCAACAGGCCACCTGAGCAAGGCTGGGTCAAGGAACCCTCGAGAGGCGGTGGAGGCAGCCCTGTCGGGAGCAACCTGCATGATGTCTCCTTCTGCGGCTGTTTCGACATGCTGGGCAACGTCAGGGAATACTGTCTTGACGTCTACGACGATGAGTACTACAAGAAATCCCCCTACAAGAACCCCCGTGGACCGGAGTGGCCGCCCGATGACGACGACCACCACACGCTCAGGGGCGACAGGAACCTCAAACTCACCGGGCGTACCTGGGGCGGGTCCGGCAAGGACTGGCGCGGATGGCACGTGGGCTTCAGAGTCGTGCTCGAACCAACCGAGAAGGAAAAGCTCTTGATTCGCAAGATAGTCGAGTCAAAAGGCGATTTTGATGTGGAAGCCTACCTTGAGAAGGAGAAAAAGAAGAAACTCGCCGAATTTGAGAAGTACCTCTTCAAAGGCAAGGTTAAGAAAAAAAAGGGCGTTGTCGGGATAGAATACTCATTCCGCAAACCCGAGGAAAAGAATGACTGGGTCTTTGCTGGTGACATTTTCAAGCCGAATAGAGTCTCAAGCAATGCGGGGATGTGGGATATTGTAAAATCGGGACGCTCGCTTACAGGCGGAGGCAAGGTAGCAGCTTTTGCGAAAGCGGTGTTCACCGGTGATGCCACCTTCGATGTTCAACTAAGGATGAAGAATGTGAAAAACCTCGTCCTCATGGTTGCGTCGTATGACAAGGAACAGGCCTCAGCCGCCTGTTTCGCGATTAACAGGGACAACAAGGTGTTTGCCAGTGAGTACACAAAGAAACAACTGGCGCAAGGATACATAAATCTTATTTTCCGACTGGAAAAGGGAGCATTCAAGCAGCATATGCTGAGCTGCAGCGACAAGGGGCTGACATTCAAGGATGGCAAAGCCAGAACGAACGGCGAACTACGGGTAGTGGCGCAGTCGACCGGCTCGGATATCCTGAATAAGATTTCGGCAGGTCACCTGGTTATCGGGGGTAAGCCTATGGGCACAGCGCCCGGGAAGAAGCTGAAATCCGGGAGGAAACACAGTTTCAAGATAAAGGTGATTGGCGGATTCGTGCTTTTCTACATGGGCCGGGATTTCCTTGGATTCACCATAGCGCCCCAGGGAGCCTACAGATTTGGCGTCGCGGCAATTGACTCATTCGTGGACCTGGACAAGGTGGAGCTGGCAGGAAAGCTCGATAAGGAATGGCTTGAAAAAGAGGCGGAGAAATAACCACTTGTCAACCTGTGGTATTTGTACCATTTACTTCTCAGGCAGGAAGTTCAGACTTGACAGGTGGTACAAAGACCGGGGAAGGAGACTGTTCAACAGTAGTCAGCACTCATATTTAAGCCAGAGGTGAACACCGGTGAGGACAAAGAAGATAGGGGGATTATGATTTTTGAACAATCAAGGAGTATCTCCATAATCTTCTATATCTCCATATCTCCCTTCTTACACAACTTCTGCTGACACGAAATGAGCATTGTCCTATTCTTTCTTCTTTTCGGGCTTTCGCCGGAGCAGTTCCTTCATTTCCCTGTCGTCCGTGAGGTCCTTTGGCAGCTTGCCCTCTTTATTGGCAATGCTGGCGTCAGCGCCTCTGGATATGAGAAACCTGACAGCTTCCTTACTACGGCTCCCTACTGCACGGTGCAGGGGGGTGTTTCCGAGGGTGTCTACGGCATTTATATCCGCCCCCGCATCGAGCAGGGTTTTTATGCTTCCCCCTTCAAAGAAAGCTATATGCGACTCCTCGGCGGCCCAATGCAATGGAGTTCTGCCGTCATTGTCTCTTTTATCTACTTCTGCGCCGCTTTTTATCAGCAACTCGACGTTTTCTTTCGAATATTCGCGTGCCGCCAGGTGCAGGGGTGTCATGCCATTCTGACCCACGACATTGACTTCGGCGCCCTTTGATATGAGGAGCTCGACTGTCTCGGTGATGCCCGAGGAGACTGCTGCGTGCAGCGGCGTGTTGCCGTATTCGTCTCTCGCCATCACATCAGCCCCGACAGACAGGAAGTACTCAACAGTTTCTCTGTTTCCATGGTCGGCAGCGGTGTGGAGGGGTGTGCGGCCATCCTTGGCCCTGCCACGGATATCTGCGCCGAGCCCCACAAGAAACTCCGCTACAGCCTTATTCCCGCAGGATGCCGCACTAAATAGCAGTCCGGTTTTCCCCTCCGTATCAGCGCCTTTCTCAATAAGAAGCTTCGCAATTGCCACCAGGCGCTCCCCGGCGTCCTTGCTGAAGCCCCCTCCCGCGTATGTCTGATTTACCGGGCGGGCTGTTAAAGATAAAGGTGTCTCGCCGTAAAGCCCTTTTGTATTGGGATTTGCCCCTTTATCAAGCAGCTTTTTCACTTCTTCGACACGGCCATGTGTTATCGCGGTGAAAAGCTCAAACCGGTAAGGCTCGCCCGATTTCGCGCCGTGCTTGAGAAGAATGTCGCACGGCTGCCAGACAAACGCCCAGTCGAGGGGTGTTTGGCCGTTATTGTCTTTGATATTGACGTCAGCTCCTGCCTCGACAAGGAACTTCACCATTTCCGTCTCGCCGAACTCCGCACGTATCGCATGGTGCAAAGGTGTTTTGCCCTCGCTGTCCCGCGCATTGATATCTGCGCCTTCCTGAAGCAATATGGACGCAGCCTCTTTATTGTTTCTCCACGCCACCCAGTGCAAAAGGGCTCCTCCGCTCTCGTTTCTCGCGTTGACATCCGCACCTTTGAGGATGAGCTTCTTAACCGCATCTTGGTCGCATCTTTTCAGAGCTTCCATAAGGGATTCGTTCAGTGCTTCCGTGTTGGTGGACTTCTTATCATCGGCGGGAGCGGTAACTGATTCGCCCTTTGTTCCGCAGGCGGGCAGGAACAGAAAGATTGCCAGGATGTAGAATGCTCTTCTCATGCCGACTATATTATACAACAATACCCACAGGGAAGCAAAAGGTGGGAAGGTGCCTGATGCGTGTCGAAAAGGCCCGGAGTTTCTGCTTTCGGGTGCAGCGCGCAGGCCGCTACCCGCCGTCGGGAGCAAAGACGGGGCGGATATTCTCAACGTTCTGGCGCATTACAGAGATGTAGTCGGTGCCTTTGCGAATCTCCTCTTCACCGAGAAGCTCACACGGCGAGAACTCCACGCTTTCGAGCCCCAGCTCGGTCTTGAACCGCTCGGCGATTTCCTCTTTCGGGTAGGACTCCCACAGGATGTACCTGGCCGGATGCGTCTTCAAGAGCTCCTTGATGAAGGCAAAAGTCTCGTCGTCAGGCATCTCCTCGGGGTCAAGGTCAAGGTTCTCGATGTTCCACTTGAACCGCCGGGCAATGTAGTTGTAGGCCGGGTGCGAGCAGAGTATCGGCTTGTTGTCGTACTTCTCCATGAGCTTCTCAAGAGAAGCTTTCAGTCCGTCAAGGTCCTTGGCCAGTGAAGCGAAGCCTTCCTCGAACGCATCCCTGTGGTCCGGGAAATGCTGGACAAATGCCTTCTTTATCTCCCCGGCCTGCATCTTCGCATTGACCGGGTCCAGCCACGTGTGGCCGTCAATGCCTTCGTGAGTGTGTTCCCCGGCGGGACCGTGGCTGTGCGTAATGGCTTTTCCGAACGCGATGAATTCGTCTTCGAACGGCCTGGCGCTGTCCACGAGCCTGGATTCAGGCAGCGAGACTTTCTCAACCCACTTGGCGAACTTCGCACCGTTGAGGATTATCAGGTCGGCTTTCTGGTAGGCCTCGACAACCTTCTCATCCGGCATCCAGAAGATGGCATCTTCGTCCGCGGGGACGGGGCAGACAACTTCGACCCTGCCGGCGCCGATGCGCTCGGCGAAGTACCTGGTCGGGTAGAAGGTCGTATAGACCACCGGCTTGCCTGCCGGCTTCGCCGTCTCAACATCCTCGCCAGTGCACGCCACGCCACTGGCGGCAAACGCGATTAAGCACACTGCCAGCAACATTCTGCCGGCGTTTTCCAGATTCGCCATAACAATCCCTCCATGTTTCCCACTACGTCAGCATCAGTCACTGCGCGACAATTTTTTCTACATAATCCGAAGAATTCCCGGGGCCAACAGGAGCAGGGCGGCGCAAAGTGCGGCGGTAAGCGCCAGGCTCATCAGCAGGACAATCAGCAGCTCACTCGCCTGGAGATAGAAGACAATGAGCCGGCTGGCGCCGAGCTTGTGCATTGTGGCCCTCTCATTCCTGCGAATCCTCAGTGAGAGCAGGACAATCAGGACAAGGAACAACGCGGTGGATAGCGCGATTACTGCGAAATTGGCGTCAAAGAAGCGCTTCACCTTGAACACGATTCCCATCAGCTCCTCGACCACTTCGAGGGGTTTTAGCATCTGGCATGTCCTGGAGGCGTTGTAGCGCGCTTTCAGAAGCGTCGCGGACTTGGTGTCTTTCGGCAGAACGATAACGGATGTGAGCGGGAACTCGCGCATATCCCCGTGGAAATGGAAGGTTGCGACATTCTCCGGCGTGACTTCGGTATACTCGCCCAGCGCGGCAGTGGCGGCCACGTTCCTGTCTGTCTGTTTCAGGATGTAGCGAGGGTCGGAACTCTCGACCAGGTCCATGTGCCCGTGGCCCAGCCCCTCTATTATCCAGGCAGTCCTGACATCGACAAACACCGCGGAATCGTCAGGCGAGCCGCTGCGGGCCAGCACGCCGACGACGTGCATCTTCAGAGGGCCGGTCCTGGCGATATTGTACAGGCTCTGCTGGTCGGACAGGACAGCCGTGCCGGGCGCAAGCCCCAGCTCCCGCGCAACACTGCTGCCTACGACTGTCTCGCCAAGCATGCCGGGCAGCCTGCCCTCGCGGACGCGCAGCCCGCGGAAGTCGAAGTACTCGAGGCTGGTCCCGATAACCGGGAAGCCGCCGGCGGTGAACCGCGCGTGGATGGGGATGGCGCCGGCCAGGCTGGTTTTGCGGATTCGGGCCACCTCGCCGGCAGGCACCGGGTCGAGCCTGCCCTGGCGGAAATACAGCGTCTTGAGGGCCAGGTCGAACCGGTTGCCCCTGGCACCGACCACAAGCGGCGTAGCCTGCGCACGGGCTCTCAGGTCGCGGTTGTAGCGCTCAATCAGCAGGCTGACAGATAGAGGCAGGAACAGGGTGATACTGACGCAGGCCACGAGAATCGCAGTCTTGAGCCTGTTGAACGCAACGTATCGCCATGCCAGCAGCAGGACAGATTTCACCTGGCGCCTCCCGGCGCGAAGGCCTCAACTTCGACCACCCTGTCGAACGGCTCCAGGAGGGAACGGTCGTGGGTAAGCATGAGGAAAATCGCCTGGCGCTGGCGGGCCTGGGAGAACATCATGTCCATAATTGTCGAAGTGTTGCGGGCATCAAGACTGCTTGTGGGCTCATCCGCGATGATGATGTCGGGGCTGGTAACCAGGGCGCGGCAGACAGCCACCCGCTGCCTCTCGCCGTGCGAGAGCTCGCGCGGGTGGCGCGAGAGCTTGCCACCCAGGCCGACGGACCGTGCCAGCGACTCTACGGAGTCCCGGACCTCCCGGGTCAGGGTCAGGGACCGATTGATGTAGTATGGCAGCAGGATGTTTTCTCTGGTGTTGAGGTACTCCAGCAGCTCGAACTCCTGGAAGATGAAGCCGAAGCGTGAAATGCGCAGCTCGCGGCGCTGCTGGTCGCCCAGCTCGGCAAGTGAGCGCTCAGCTATTTCGATTTTCCCCGCCTGGGGCGCGAGAATACCCGCAATCAGGTACATGAGCGTCGTCTTGCCGGACCCGCTGGGCCCGACGAAAGCCACAGCCTGCCCGCGTTCAACGCTCAGCTCGGGGACTTCGAGTGCGAAACCGCCGCCGCCATACTCGAAACGAACGTTGCTCAGTCTTATCATTTTACCCGTCTCATATCGGTTCTGAAACCTGTTCCTGCCGGAGCACCTCGGTCTGCGTGATTTTCCATGCCCCATCCCGCGCGGCGACGGTATATATCGCCTCGTACTCGTTTGTGCGAGCATGCGTATGGCCCCAGTGCCGCACGGAGCCGTGCACCCGCCAGCGGCACCAGATGCGAAACTGCATTGCGGCGGCCGGGCCGGCGGCGGGGGCCTGGAGCCGGCATTCGAGTATCCTGACCGTCTGGATACGCGAGACCGCCCCGCCCAGGACTTTCTGCATGAGGCTCTGGTAGACGTCGTTGTAAGTTTTCTCAAGCAGCCGGCCATCCACGCTCAAGGCCAGCGTGTCGTAGATGTCGCTCTCGGTGCCATAGTCAAAGGCGCGGTAGATGTTCTTGTGCAGCGTCTCAAAAATGGCCACAGCCTCCGGGCCCTCAGGCGTCTTGACAGTCTTCTGCCAGGGGCTGGCGACCTCGACTGTGCCGTATCCCCCCAGCAGAACGGCCGCCCCAACCACGGCAACCGTGGCGAGCCATTTCGTGCGGGCTCCGGTTTTCACGGAGCGCAGCGTTAGCAGCAGGGCCACCCAGCCGCCCACGATACAGATTGACAGAACCGGCAGTGGAAGCTTCGCGGCGCCTGCGCCAACCGGGACGGAGAGGACTTCCCGGTAGTAGGGACTGTCGTCGGCGTGCCAGACGTACTCGGGCTCCTTGTCGGTGAAGACAATCTCCCTGCTTTTCCCATAGGCATTGAAGCCCGCTACCATTTCCGCGCGGAGGGGATACCCGCCCGAGTCGTACTTGGGGAACGCCCTCCAGGCCATCGAGACCTGCTTCGGCTTCCCCTTGGTGGCGTAGGAGAGCTTTATCCTGAGGTGTGGCAGCAGGCTCTTCTCCATGCTCTCGACAACCGGCCGGACAGGCACCCCGTCAATCGCGACAGGGTTCATCCTGTGAAAAAACTCCTCCGCCAGGCCCCAGACTCTTTTGGCATCTATCGTGATGAGTCTCGGCACCTGCTCAGGGAGATTGTCCGGCACTATGTTTTCGCAGAAGAGGGTGTCGGACATCTTGACTTCGTAGAGGACCCGTACATCGTCAATGGTGATATCGAGCACGACCTCGGCGGAATCAGGCGGCGGGTGCGCCGCCGCAGGCAGCGCCCTCAGCAGGGTCAGTAATGCTATGGATACGGCAAGACATAACTTCATAGCTGCTATATTATGCTTCCTGCAGAGAATTTTCAAGCCCGCAGAGGGTTAGAAAAATTCCACGAACACCTCGTCCGACACAAACAGAGCTTCCCGGGCCAGGCGCAGCGCACCTGTCCGGCGTACCCTTTCCAGCAAGCCGCGGTTTTCGAGAGCCGCAATGCTCTCGCCGAAGGTCTCGCCGAGGTCCAGGCCGGCACGCGCCTTGAAATCGGCACTGGTGATTCCATCAGGCATCCGCAGCGCGAGCATCATAATCTCGGCCGCTCTCTGCGATTCGCTGAGCCTCTCCGTCCGGGCGGACTGCCCGTGGCTGCGGCAGTATTGCTCAAGGTCGGCCGTGTTGCGCCTGCGAGTAGCGCCATCGAAAGAGGCGGCGGCGGGCCCGAGCCCGATGTAGGGCTCGTAGCGCCACGTTGCCACGTTGTGCCGGGAGCGAAACCGCGGCAGTGCGAAGTTGGATATCTCGTAGTGCTCGTACCCTTGTGCGGAAAGGAAATCGATGGCTCGGTAGTACAGCTCTCTCTGCATGCGCTCGCCCGGTTGCGACAGCTCGCCGCGTTTGAGCTTTGCGGCAAGGGTGGTGCCGGGCTCGATAGAGAGGCAGTAGGCACAGATATGCTTCGGGCGCAGGGCAACTGCCTGCTGAAGGTCTTTGAGCCAGGCGGATTCGGAGTCGCCGGGCACCCCGTATATCAGGTCAACACCGAGGTTATCGAAGCCTGCATCGGAGAGCCTGCGAAATGCCTCCTTCGCCTCGGACGCGCTGTGTATCCTGCCAAGCAACTGCAATTTCGAGTCTTCGAACGACTGAACGCCAAGCGAAACCCTGTTGACACCGCAGTCCCTGAGTGCGGAGGCCTTCGCGTCCGTGAGAGTGCCCGGGTTCACCTCGACAGTGAACTCCTCGAGCTCCGAGGCATCTGTCTGTGAGGCAATCAGCCCCAGCAGCTCTGAGAACTGCGTCTCCGAAAGGGCCGTCGGGGTGCCGCCGCCGACGTAGATTGTTCTGGGCCGTGCGCCGGGTGCGAGCCTCTCCAGCAGCTCCGACCGGAGCGCTTCGAGGTAGCCCTCCGCCAGGGCCCCGCGGTACGCCACGGAGTAGAAATTGCAGTAAGAGCATTTCTTCAAACAGAACGGGACATGAACGTAGATATGAGCTTCGTGTGTCAAAACACCATCTTCGGCCTGCGGTGCTGCCGGCCTGTGGCATCGAATATCTTCCACTCGCCTTCCACCTTGCGCAGCCTGGCGGTGCCTTCGAACGACCCCCCGGTGCGCTGCTTGGGGTCTGTTACATCTCCGGCGAAGGTGACTACCGCCTGAGCGCCTTCAAGCTCGATAGAGAGCTCGCTGAAGGTCACTTCGATTTCCTTGTAGCTCCGAACAAGCGCCCACAGGACGCGCCCGATGTCTTCGGCCTTTACGGGCTGGTCCCTGTAGTGGATTTTGGCATCCTTCGTGAAGTACTCGCTGAAGCCAAGCACGCTCTTTCCCTCTATGTCGGAAGCCATTTCATAAAAGAGGTTCTTCACCTTCTGCTCTTCCGAAAGGAAGTAGTTGTAGATTCCGCATACGGCCAGGTATATGCCGAGGGCCGCAGCGAGGCCTATCAGAATGTGGTTCCTGCCGAGTCTCATTTCGAGAACCTCACGCTTCCGTCCCCTTTTACTACCTCGCCGATTGCCCTGGAGTTCAAGCCCTGTTTTTTGAGCTTGCGCACAACAACGTCGGCGTTGTACTCGGGCACAATAAGGACCATGCCTATTCCCATGTTGAAGACGCGGTACATCTCGGCTTCTTCCACGCTGCCGAGCTTCTGGATGAGGCCGAAGACGGGCGGGCGCTCCCAGGTACTCCTGTCAATGACCACGGAGCAGCCTTTGGGCAGGATGCGCGGAATATTCTCCACCAGCCCGCCGCCCGTTATGTGCGCGATTGCAAGGATGATGCGCCTCTGGTATGAGCGCATTACGGAAAGCACCTGCCTGCAGTAGATTCGCGTGGGCCGCAGCAGCTCCTCGCCGAGCGTGTCGCCCAACTCGGGCACATGCCGGGAGTAGTCCCAGCCAGCCTTCTTGAACACCGCGCGCACAAGCGAGTAGCCGTTTGAGTGCAGCCCCGTAGAGTCGATTCCTATCACGACATCGCCCGGTTCGACAAGCGAGCCGTTGATGATTCTTCTCCGCTCCACGACTCCGAGGGCGAAGCCGGCCAGGTCATACTCGCCGGGCGCATAGAACCCCGGCAGCTCCGCCGTCTCGCCTCCCAGCAGAGCGCAGCCCGCGTCGCTGCACCCATGGGCGATTCCTTCAACCACGCTGACGACGACGCCGGGCTCCACCTTGCCGGTGGCAATGTAGTCGAGGAAGAAGAGTGGCTCTGCGCCCTGCACCAGTATGTCGTTGGCGGACATTGCAACCAGGTCGATTCCGACCGTGTTGTGCACGCCGGTCGCGAACGCTATCTTGAGCTTGGTGCCCACGCCGTCTGCACCCGCAACCAGCACAGGGTTCCTGTAGTTGCGCTTGAAAAGCCTCTGCCTGCTGGAGTCGAAGTCGAGCGAGAAAAGGCCGCCGAACGCGCCGTGCGACTGGAGCACCCGGGGCGTGTAGGTGCTTTCGACAAGCGCCTTTATCCTGCGCACGACCTCGTCGCCCGCGTCAATGTCAACGCCGGCATCCTTGTAGGTCATGCCCTTTTTTATCTTAGCCAACGTTTTACCTTTCAAGAACAGTTTTTGTCTGGCCTTCTGGAATTTCGACGAAATAGGAGCCGTCGAAGCAGGCGGTGCAGTAGTCCTGCCCCGGCCTCGACACGCAGGAAAGCATCTCATCCCTGCCCAGGTACTTCAGCGTTGTGGCACCGATGAAGCCCCGTATCTCCTCGACAGAATGCTTCGCTGCGACAAGTTCCGTCTTGGTGGGGAAATCGATGCCGTAATGGCACGGGTGGCGAATCGGCGGGCACGAGACACGCATGTGGACCTCCTTCGCCCCGGCCGCCTTGAGCGCATTGACCCGGCCCCTGCAGGTGGTGCCTCTCACAATCGAGTCATCCACAACCACCACGCGCTTTCCCCGCACGACCTCCCTGATTACGTTGAGCTTGATTCGCACGCCCACGTCCCGGCGCGCCTGCTCCGGCTCGATGAACATCCTGCCAATGTAGTGGTTTCTCACAAACCCCATCTCGAAAGGCAGCCCCGATTCCCGCGAGTAGCCCATGGCTGCGGAATTGCCGCTATCAGGCACAGGCATGACAATGTCGGCCTCCACGTCGTCGGCAGCCGCCATTCTGCGGCCGATGCGGCGGCGCACCTCATGCACATTATCGCCGAAGATAACGGAATCGGGCCTGGCGAAGTAGATGTGCTCGAATATGCAGTGCTGGCGGTGCACCTGCGACTCGTCAACGAAGCGCTCCGAATGCGGGCCCTGGGCATCGATAAGGAGTATCTCGCCCGGCTCTATGTCCCGCACGAAGTCCGCGCCCACCAGGTCGAAGGCGCACGTCTCGCTCGCCACGACCCAGGTGCCGAAGAGGCCGCTGCGAATCCGGCCGAGCGAAAGGGGGCGGTAGCCCTGCGGGTCCCTGACGGCTATCAGCTCCCTGGTGGTCAGAAACAACAGCGAGAAGGCGCCTTCAAGCTTTCTGAGGCAGTGCTTGTAGTTCTCCAGGTCGTCACGGTCCGATTCGCCAGCCAGAATGTGCATGATTATCTCGGAGTCCATGGAGGACTGGAATATCGACCCGGTGCGCTCATAGCGCCGGCGAAGCTCAAGCGAGTTTGTCAGGTTCCCGTTGTGCGCGACCGCCAGCTTCCCGCGCACACAGTCAACAACCAAGGGCTGCGTGTTCACGGCGGTACTCGAACCTGTTGTCGAGTACCGGATGTGGCCGATAGCGAGCGGATTGCGAAGCATCTCGAGGCGGTGGGAGTCGAAGACCTTATCGACGAGTCCCAGTGCGCGGTATGAGGGCATGTCCCTGGCGTCGGTCGTGGCAATCCCGGCAGCCTCCTGCCCGCGGTGCTGCAGGGCGAAAAGCCCGTAGTAGGTGAGCTGGGCCGCGTCAGGGTGGCCGAAGACTCCGAACAACCCGCAGTTTTCCCTAATTTCCGGCATTCTTCCGCGCCGCCTTCACCTCAGACCCCGGGGTCGCGCCACCAGCCTGCTCACCACTACTCCGCTGCTTGCGGCCAATCCCCGGGGAACCCCTGTTCTGCCCGCGGGCAGCTCTCACCGAAAGCACAAGGTCACGGTAGGCTATGCCCCAGACAGCGATTGTGCACCCGACACCTGACCAGAACACCGTGGCGGCTATCGTGCCCATCAGGACCAGCCTTCCGAGCAGAAGACTGTTCAGGCATATGATGAAGAGCGACCCGAATATGGCACCCTTGAGCGTCTGCCCCAGCACGATGTGCCCAAGCCCGGCAAACAAGCCCAGTATTAGCGCCGCAAATCTCACTCGACAAACCCCGATGCGCCGTAGCCACCCCTTCACAAAACCGTATTATAGGCCAACCGGCGGCGCCGTCAATCAAAAGATAGTTCACGGCGGGGCGTTTAGCCGCCGGCTTCAGCCGGCGGATATTTAGCCGGCGGACTTGTCCGCCGTGTATTACACGTCGAGCAAGCTCGACCGCTAAATGACCCGCCTCGAGCCGGGGCCGGGTCTGCCGGTGCTACCTGTTCTTTTCCTCTTCCTGCATGGGCGTAGGGCGATTGGAGAACTGCCCCAGCATGAGCTTCGTGACGAAGCTGGAGATGAAAAAGAGGATTATGAGGAACACGGCAAAGAGCGCGAAACCGAGGGCGCCCGAGGTCAGACTGCTCTTCTTTATTCTGACGCGGCGCCTGGGCTCGGCATGGGCCGGCCTGCCGTCATCCACAAACACCGGCTTTGACCCCACAGGCGCGGCGGGCTGCCCGCGCGCAACTCTGACAGGACGCCTGGCGCGCGGCTTGGGCGCAGATATCCTCGTCTTCTCGAGGTCCTCCACGACTTCTTTCATGGAAGGATACCTCGCAGAATTGCTGACCGCGGTCATCCGCAGACATATTGCGGCAAGCGTTTCCGGCACCTCCGGCGCGAGCTCGCGCGGTGAAGGCACGGCGGTCGTGATGTGCTCCTTTATGATGTCGCGTGCATTATCGGATTTGAAAGGGAGCTCTCCGGTAAGCATCTCGTAGATACACAAGCCTAAAGAGTATATGTCAGCCTGAGGGCCTATCGGCTTGGCCAGGGCCTCCTCCGGCGAGATGTAGTAGAGAGAATTGATGTCCCGCGACGTGATAGGCGCGTCTGTGAGCTTCGCTATGCCCATATCGGCGATTTTCGCCACTTTCTCCTCTGTGAGAATGATGTTTATCGGGGTGACATCCTTGTGGACAATTCCCCTTTCGTGCGCAAACGCAAGCGCTGATGCGCACTCCCTGCTGATGCGCAGCTTGTCAGCCAGGTCAAGAGTCTCTTCGGCAAGGGTGTCCTTGAGCGTCTTGCCTGAGACGTACTCCATGCAGATGTAGTACTGGTCGTTGGCCTTGCCCACGTCGAAGACGTGTATGATGTTCGGGTGCCTGAGAGTGCCCGCAGCGCGCGCCTCTTCGATAAAGCGGTTCACGAACTGCGCATCCTGCGAAAGGTCAGCATCAAGCACTTTCAGGGCGACGACGCGGTCGAGAGCAATCTGTCGCGCACGATAGACTATGCCGATATCGCGGTGCCCGAGCTTCTCGATAATCTGGAACCCGCCGACTGACTGCCCTTCGAGGCTCTGCTCCGGGTCACCCACAAACGCCAGGACGGTCTCGCCTATGCGTACCTTGTCACCGAATACGAGAGGGCTCTTGTCAATACGAACCTCGTTCAGATACGTGCCGTTGGACGAGTTGAGGTCCTGCACGTAGTAGGCGCCGCCCTCTCTGAATATGCGGGTGTGTTCACGGGAGGACTTGACGTCATCGACAACCACATCGCAAGTCCTCTTGCGGCCAAGGAGCATGTTCTGCATGACAGGGAAATCCTGGCCGATTATCCTGCCACTCTCGGCGATAAGCCTCGGCATGCGAAACTCCTCAAAACACCGTCTGCAGAATTATACTGAGAGACGAATGTCTGTCAAGCCCGCTTTGTGGTCGAATTGTGCAAACGGGAGAATGAGTTTGACAACACTCACGCTTTCTTGGTATAATCAACTCGGGTTGTCGAAACAGGAGCCAGGTCATCTACATGGGGAGGCCTATGGTGCAGGTGAATGTCTCAAGCAGGCACGGAAACGTATCGGCGGAGGTCATGGAGTACGCTGCAGAAAAGGTCGAGAGTCTCGGGAGATTCTATGACCGCATCACGAATGTCAACGTTGTCATAGACCAGGAGAAAGACAACCACATGGTGGAAACGGTCGCGCACGTGGGGCATGGTTCCACGCTCGTCGCCAAGCACAGAGGCGAAGGTCTCATTGTGGTGATGGATGCGACTTTCGACAAGCTTGAACGCCAGATTCGCAAGCTGAAGGACCGCCTGAGCCACCACCGCCCACACCACGGCACCCCCCCGCCTCCCCGGGTGGAAAGTGAAGAAAGCGAGGAAGAACTGTTCGAGGGCGAAGCTGAGTTTGAGAACGAGCTTTGATTGACAACGGCAGTGGACCCGGAGAATGTTGATGAAGCTATTCGATTTCCTGATAAGGGAAGGAACAATCGCTGAACTGAAAGCTGCGGACAAGAAGTCGGCAATCGCCGAGCTGCTCCAGGCAATGGTCGACGCCAAGGCTGTCAGGAAAGCAGACCACAAGAAAATCCTCAACAAGATTCTTGCGCGAGAGAAGCAGGGCACCACCGGAATAGGCAAGGGCCTTGCCGTGCCACACATCAAACTGACGAAGTATGTTGACCGCATGGTGGGGGTATTCGGGAGAAGCAGCCGCGGCATTGAGTATGGCGCCATAGACGGCGCGCCGTGTAAGCTCTTCTTTCTGATTCTCACCCCGCAACAGGGCGACGCCAAGCATGTTGAGGCTCTCAAGAAAGTCGCACAACTGGCACGGGACCCTGACTTCTGCCGCTTCATGGTTGAAGCCAGAAGCCTCAAGGAGATACTGGAACTGCTCGAAGAGGTCGGCGGGGCATAGCCTGCTACCACAGACAGGTCGTACCTGCGGGGCGGAAAGGTTCCTCCCCTGGGATAAACCTGCCACAGGGCACGGAAAGTGCGCAGAACGAAACAGAACCAGGAGCCCCTGTGGGGCAACTCCCGGCAGGGCATGGAAGGACATAGACAATCGGCACGGGCGAACACCATGGCAGGAATCATAGTGCCGGACCGGGATGGGAGAAGTCGGTCGAAATAGTGCTTTCTCACGAGAACGGCCTGCACGCGAGGCCCGCGACGAAGCTGGTGGAAACGGCAGGCAAGTTTGCCTCGGAGATTTTCATTGCCAAGGACGGCATCGTGGTTGACGGCAAGAGCGTTATCGAGATTCTCACCCTTGCTGCCGAGCAGGGGGCACACCTGACCATAACGGCAAAGGGCGAAGATGCCGAAAAGGCACTCAAGGCTCTCGTAGAGCTCATAAGAAGCGGATTCGAGAGTTGACGCGCAGCGCGGGCAACGCGGCGCACAGGTGCCTCACGGCCCGACCCGGTTGCGCAAGCGGAGGCTTTCCGTGGAAATAAAGAAAGGCATCCCGGTCTCGCCGGGCTTCGTTGTCAGAGAAGCGTTCGTTCTGGACAGCGAGGAGGTCCGGATCCCCCAGAGGTTCATCGCGCCCGCCGACATAGACAGGGAAATAGAGCGCTTCACCAACGCGCTTGGAGTTGCCCGGGCGGAGATTCAAGAGATGCGCAATCAGGCTACCGAATCGGTAGGCCCTGAGTACGGAGCCATATTCGACTTCCACAAAGCCATACTGGATGACCGGCAACTGCGCAAGGAAGTTGAAGCACGCATCCGGAACAACAAGTTCACCGCCGAATACGCGGTCAGCCGCGCCCTTCGAAAACAGGCCAAGTCACTCGGCTCTGTGGAAAACCCCTTCTTCAGCCAGCGGGTTGACGACATATATGACATCGAGAAGCGCATCCTTCGCAGCCTGATTGGCGAAAGGCGCGAGAGCATCAAGGACCTCGAAAACGAGGTCATTGTAATCGCCCGCAACCTCACACCTTCGCAGACCGCGGGTCTTGAAAAAACCAAGGTCGTCGGCTTCGCCACCGACTCAGGCGGCAGAACCTCGCACACCGCCATTGTCGCAAGGGCACTGGGCATACCGGCGGTCGTCGGCATCGGCTCAATCACCTCGGATGTCTCAGGCGGCGACACGGTAATAGTCGATGGAACCAACGGGCTGGTGATAATAGGCCCGGACGAGCGCACCCTGGAGAAGTACAAGACCCTCGAGCGCGATTTCAAGGAATTCCAGAGGAAGCTGGTCACCCTGCTCGATATGCCGGCCGAGACGCTCGACGGCTACAGAATCAAGCTCATGGCCAACATAGAGTTCCCCGAAGAGGTTGACAGCGCACTGAGCGCGGGCGCCAACGGCGTCGGCCTGTACCGCACCGAGTTCCTTTTCACCGACAAGACCAAGCCGGACGAAGATACCCAGTTCCGCGCCTACCGCGATGCCCTCAAGAAGATGGGCGACAGGCCGGTTGTTATCCGCACGCTCGACCTGGGCGCGGACAAGGCACCGGGAGACATCGCGCTTATCCGGGAAGCCAACCCGTTCCTGGGCTGCCGCTCGATACGGTACTGCCTGCAGCACATCGACATCCTCAAGACGCAACTGCGCGCAATGCTGCGGGCAAGCCTCTTCGGGAACCTGAAAATCATGCTGCCCATGATTTCCTCGGTGGACGAAGTCCGCCGGACGAAAGTGATTCTCTCCGATGTCATGGAGGAACTGCGCGAGCAGTCAGTCTCCTTCAATCCGGATGTCGAAGTTGGGGTGATGATAGAGGTCCCGTCCGCCGCGCTCACAGTGGATATACTGGCTCGCGAGGTCGACTTCCTCTCAATTGGCACCAACGACCTTATCCAGTACAGCCTCGCGGTTGACCGGGTAAACGAACGCGTTGCCGAACTCTACCAGCCGGTCCACCCGGCGATACTGCGCCTGGTCCGCGAGGTAATCCTGTCAGGAAAACGCTACGGCATTGAAGTCGCCATGTGCGGCGAGATGTGCGCGGAGGTCATATACACCATTCTGCTCCTCGGAATGGGGCTTGATGTCTTCTCAGTGACGCCAGTCAACATTCCGGAAGTGAAAAAAGTGATTCGGTCCGTTGCGATGCGCGAGGCAAGGGAGACTGCAGAAGTCGTGATGCACCTCTCCGACGCCAAGTCCGCAGAGGCGTTCCTGCGCGCGCGCACGCATAAGATTGTGCCATGGCTCGCATAAAGGGCCTCGGCTCTTACAGTTCTCAAAACCGGGCGGGAGAAGCGCAATGGCAAGAGTCCTGCTGATAGCACTCCTTGGCGCCCTCGCACTGGCGCCCGGCTGCAGCGACAGCGCCGACTCGCGCACTTCCATCCTCAGCGTGGTTCCGGAGGAGGACTGCTTCCACCTCACCGCCTGCGCGCCGGATGGCGGGTACTGCCTCGAGCGCACATACCAGTGGCGCTGCACCAGCCCGGTGGCAGAGGTCGTCTTTGACTCGGCGGCCGATACGACCGGCACCATCCACGTCGTGCTGTGCGACGGCGCCGGGCAGGTTGTTTACGAAAATACCTACATGAACCCGGGCTATCCTTTCATGCGCGAAGACACCGCTTACGGCTCCCCCGGCATGTGGTCTATCTGCGTGCAGATAATCGGCCTCAAGGGCACCGCATCCGTGGCAGCCGCGGCCAGGTAGATATTTTCGTATTTCTTGCAAGAAATCCGCCGCACGAAACGATAATATAGTAGAAGCGCCAGACAGGCAGGCGCGCGGGAAGATTGCATGGATAACCACACGGGAGGTATTCCAATGGGCTTGATAGGCAAAGTTGCCCTCATAGGCATCGTGTCCATCGCGGTCCTGATTGCGGTAATCTGGGACATTCAGAATGAGAAGCCGCGGGAAAAGGACGCGACGACAGGCGCCGAAGAAATAGAGAAAAACATGCCCGAAGACATTACCACCCAGGACACGCTCAGCCCCGTGTCCCAGCAGGACCAGACACCGGCCGTTATCGAGCAGCCGCAAGAGCCTGCCCGCCAGCCCGTGGAGGAAGTGGGCCCCGGCATGCCGACACCACCGCGGGAGCAGCCGCAGCCTCCCCTCGAAGAGCCCGGGCCCGACCTGCCCCAGCCGGCGGGCACTGGCGAGAAATACGTCATCCAGAAGGATGACAACCTGCACAAGATAGCCCGCAGGTTCTACGGCGACTCGAAGTTCTGGCGTGCAATCCATGCCGCCAACACGGATGTCGTGCCGGACCCTGAAGTGCTCAAGGTGGGCACTGAAATCGTCATACCGCCCCGCGAAGAAGTGCTCCGCGAGACACCCGGGCCGATGCCCCCATCGGTCGAGACCTACATAGTCCAGCCGGGCGATACTCTCTCGAGTATATCGCGCATGCACTACGGGGGCGACAGCTCCAGAGCGGAACTCATCTACCAGGCCAACAGGGACAAGATAGATGACAAGAACGTCCTGAAGCCTGGTACGGTCATCACAATCCCGGCGCTGCCGGAAAAATCCGAGTAGAACCGCCCGGTATTGAGTGGTTCTTGAAATCCGGGTCAGTTTGCACACGTCAACCTCGGAAGAAAAAATACAAATTGTCAAAGACTCTTTTTCCCACTTACGGCGACAGGCGGGTTTCCGGCAGTTGCTTAACTTCATGTCAATCAGCACCTTGCGTAAGAGTATCAGGTTCCGGGTTTTCCCTAACTT
>DAOVDS010000217.1 GCA_030669415.1 bacterium | reverse complement strand
GAGCAATCGGACAAAGTACGAGACTTGATAGTACCACGACATTAGGAGGAATTGAGTTGATTCGAGAGATCTCATATTTGGCGCTTTTGGGACTGCTGATGGGACTATGCCTGTCTGAGCAGGCGGCGTTTTCTCAGAGTGGGGAAGGCAGTAATGCTCTGAGACTAGAAACAAGACCGTCAAAGACTGCATTGCTGGTTGGGGAGCCATTACTGATCGAATTTGCCATCACCAATACATCCGACAAGCCCCTAACCTTTGATTGCGACTTGGATCTTGGGGGCGGACAGTTGAAGTTTTTTATGCTCAGACTTTTACCGGAAGAAGTTGAGGAAAGCAACTCCCAACCAAGATCCTTCGAATTCGTAGTGCACTACAATGCTATACGAGCGCCTATGACGTTGGAGGTCGGCAAATCTATCACCAATACCCACTTAATAGTGTATAATCACAGACATAACGACTTTCCTTTTCCTGAAGCCGGGAAATATCGTATGTGGTGCGTTTTTCACAATTACGTAGGAAATCATGAGGAGAAGATTGAGTCAAATAAGGTTACCATAACCGTTCAAGAGCCTCAGGCCGAGGAAGCCAAAGCATTCGCTCTCTGGAAAGAAGACAGGAACATGGCGCTTGTCGTTCAAGGAGAGAGCAAAGATAAAAATGCCATAGCGAAATTGCAGCAACTCTCTCAAGAATATCCAAAGTCCGTCTATTCCCAATACGCAAAAGGAGCTTTGTTGAGGTTGGGAGAGTCAATACCGACGCCCAAAGAGCAAAGCGAGAATCAGGGAAGGACCCCGAAAAAGGTGACTGGCACTGACTTTGAGCAAGTAAAGCAGAGAGAACCGGAACGCCACCCGGAAGCTAAAGAAGTACCTCAACCGGAACCGGCACCTAAGCAGAAACAACCTGAGCAGGAAATTGCCGACTGGCTTATCCCGGTTTTGATTATCACGGTTGTTGTTCTTGCTGGCGCAGTAATTCTTCTCCTCCTTCGCCGGGGGAGGTTGAAGACCGAATAGAGCGGTTGATTTTATAGCGTGGTATATATTGTTACTACTCCTAAGTGGTGTTCCGCAACAGACTTGGGCCGAGTTTAGTAGTAGAAGGAGGTTAAGTGAGCAAAGGCAAGTATGTCATTATCGCTGTATTGATTGTTGGAATCGCAGTATTGGGATGCTGGTTTGTCTGGCATGCTGCCCCGTCTTCACTGGATAACACTGGTGTTGGAAAGAAGGTTGGAATGGTAGGGAGTGGAAAGCAGCCACAGAAAAATGAGTCAAATGACTCGCTCGGGTTGAGTGCTGAGGAGGAAAGAACGCTACGCACGTGGTTGAAAAGGGACCGTTCCAGACAAAACGCGGTCGAGGTGGGTGGAATTTGTCTCAGGCACAGACTTTCCAGAGACCGTATCGTTGACCTGGTGGGCTATCCGACCTTTCTTTACTCTAATGCTGCAATTGCCTACAATTATGCCCCCAGCGCCGTGTTGAAATTTAGCTTCGACGAGAAGGGCAATTTGGTGAGTGTTACAGAGACCGGCAGACCCGTAAACGTGGATGGGAAGATAGAGACACAAGAAAAGCGTTCGACACCCGAAGATAGGAAGTAGATTTGTTGTCGGCATGAAGCAGTTGTTGTGTTTGTTGGAGTAGTGATTTTCCTCCTTCTCCGCCGGAGGAAGTTGAAGGTCGAATAGAGCGGTTGATTTAATAGAACGCAGATAGGTTACACTCAAATAGACAGGAGGGACCTGTAGTGGTCCGCAACAGGATGGTTGTATTGGGGGGGAACGCCCACCCCGAGCTGGCCAAGGGCGTGGCAGACTACCTCGGCACGCCGCAGTTGAAGGCGAGCATAGCGAGGTTCCCGGATGGCGAAATCAGCGTCAAGGTCGAGGAGGACATGCGCGGCGCGGACGCCTTCGTCATCCAGCCCACGAGCACACCTGTCAATGACAGCCTCATGGAGCTGCTGATTATCATTGACTGCCTGGTACGCGCCTCAGCCTCGCGCGTAACCGCGGTGATACCGTACTTCGGATACGCCCGCCAGGACAGAAAGGCTGAAGGCCGCGTGCCCATAACCGCCAAGCTTGTTGCGAACCTGATAACGAAAGCAGGTGCGAGCAGGGTGCTTACTATTGACCTGCACGCCGCGCAGATTCAGGGCTTCTTCGACATCCCGGTTGACGAGCTCTGGGCAGCCCCCGTCTTCGTCGAGCACTTCCAGGACAACCCGATAGAGGACCTCACGGTTGTCAGCCCCGACGTCGGCGGCATCAAGATGGCCAGAGCGTATTCCAAGAGGCTGGGGGGGGAGCTTTCCATTGTCGACAAGAGGCGCATAAGCGGCGACCAGACGAACGCCTACCACCTTATCGGGGATGTGGCGGGCAGGAACGTTCTGATAACTGACGACATGATTGCGACAGGCGGCTCCATTGCGGATGCTGCAAGAATAGTAAAGGAGAAAGGTGCAAATGACGTGTATATTTGCGCTACCCACGCGGTCTTTACTCCCGGAGCCGTGGAGAAGCTCGAGGCTTCGCCTGCGAGGGAAGTGCTGGTTACAGATACAATACCGCGCAGGGACAGCTCTCCGAAGATAAGGTCGCTTTCTGTTGCGCCGCTTCTCGGTGAGGCGATTCTGCGGATACACGAGGACAGGTCGGTCAGTTTGTTGTTTGAATAGAAGCTGTTGCGGGGAAAAGACAGATGGTGGAAGCGCTGAAAGTGACCAGGAGAACCGCACTCGGCAAGAGTTCCGTGAAGAAACTGCGTTCCGAGGGTTTCGTGCCTGCGGTCATGTATGGCAAGGGAGAGGAAACGACTCCCGTTCAACTGGATGAAGAGAACCTCAAGGAGTATCTTGAGACAGGCGGGCGCGTTGCAGACATTGTGCTGGACGGGAAGGAGTTCAAGGCTGTGGTCAAGGATGTCCAGCACGACATCTTCACGGACGAGGTCCTGCATCTGGACTTCCAGTTGGTGAGCCTGACTGAGAAGATAGTTCTGCCTGTCACTGTTGTTCTTGCGGGAGAGCTGCAGTTCCCGCCGGACAAGGGTACTCTCGAGCAGCTTCTTACCGAGGTGGAGGTCAAGTGCCTGCCCAAGGATACGCCGGAGGAGGTAAGGGTGAACATAAGTGCGCTTGAGCCTGGCGACTTTGTCCACGTAAGCGACATCAAGCTGCCCGGCGCAGTGGCGATGGTGACACCCGGCGAAGAAGCGGTTGCCACAGTCAGAAGACCTGTTGTGGAGGAGGAAGAAGCGCCGGCCGAGGAAGCTGAAGAAGCGGCCGAGCCGGAAGTCATCGGAGAGCACGAGAAGAAAGAGAAAGAGAAAGAGTCTAAATAGCTGGTACACCTTTCCGGCTGAGGCCTTTGTCAGATGACTGGAGGAAGTGACTTGAGACTGTACGAAGGAATGTTTCTTGTGGACAACTCGGAGGCACGCAGGGATTACGAGAGTGTCAGCCAGAACGTCGCGAGCATAATACGCAAGCACGGTGGTGAGGTCAAACACAGCGAGCGTTGGGCCGAGCGCAGGCTGGCCTACGCTGTCAAGAGGCGCGACCGCGGCACCTATATCCTTGTGTACTTTGATGCCTCGCCTGAGTCTATCGACCAGATCAGGCGCGACTGCGTCATCGACGAGGTGATACTTCGAACCATGATTCTCAAGGCAGACTCTATGCCGGAGAAGAAAGGCGAACCGGAAGCCGCACCGGAGCCCGCCGAGGTGGCAAAAACACCCGCCACAGAGGGCGCTGAGCCGGTGAGCCCTGCGCCTGAGCCGAAAGCGTCACCTGAGCCGGAAGCGCCGCCTGAGCCGGTGAGCCCTGCACCTGAGCCGGAAGCGTCACCTGAGCCGGAAGCGCCGCCTGAGCCGGAAGCGCCGCCTGAGCCGGTGAGCCCTGCACCTGAACCGGAAGCGTCACCTGAGCCGGAAGCGCCGCCTGAGCCGGAAGCGTCACCTGAGCCGGTAGAGGAAGTTGCAGTCGAGCCGGTAGAGGAAGTTGCAGCCGAGCCGGTGCAGGAACTTCCTGAAGCCGGGGAAGAGCAGAAGACACAGGATAGTGAAGAAGAGCCTGTTGCTGTGACGGGCGATGAGCCAGCGGATGAACCAACTGATGACCAGGCCGGCCAGGGTGAGGAGCTTGCGTAGCGTGCGGCAGCGCTCGCGTTCTGCCTCCCAGGCCTGCCGGAGAGGGGTGCTTGGATGTCCAACCTCAATAAAGTGTTCTTGCTCGGGAATCTGACCCGCGACCCGGAGTTGCGGTATATGCCCAGCGGTTCGCCGGTCGCGAACTTCGGCTTTGCCACAAACCGCAAGTACACCGGCCAGGATGGGCAGAAGAAAGAAGATGTGACGTTCGTGGATATAGAGGCCTTCGCCAAGACCGCCGAACTGTGCCAGCAGTACCTGAGCAAAGGACGGCAGGTTCTGATTGAGGGAAGACTCAAATTCCGGACCTGGGAGGGTCAGGATGGACAGAAGCGCAGCAAGCTCAGCGTGGTGGCCGAAAGAGTGACCTTCCTCGGCGGCCGCGGCGGTGAGGGCGGCGCTCGGCCGGAGCAGGCGAAGCAGCAGGAGGAGCCCAAATTCACGCCGGACGATGACGATGTCCCGTTCTGACAGGGCCCTGCAGGGCTCTCTCAGACCGTAACGTGATACGAAGTTGGAGGTATAGGAACTAATGCCTAAAAGGTACTCGAAGTTCTCATCGAAGAACAGGTGCAGGTTCTGCCGTGACCGGGTCACCCACGTGGACTACAAGGATGTAGACATGCTCAGGAGGCTTTGTACCGCGCAGGGCAAGCTCTTTTCGAGGAAGCGTTCCGGCAATTGCGCCAAGCACCAGCGAAGCGTGAAACGAGCCGTGAAGCGCGCGAGGATAATGGCGCTGCTGCCGTTCAAGGGCTGAGCGGAACTCTTCAGCAAATCAGCTTGACATGCACCGCGAGCCGGGAGGTGGGGAAGTGCGCGTTCTTTTGAGAGAGACGGTTGAAAAGCTCGGCAACCCGGGCGACATAGTGGATGTGGCGCCGGGGTATGCCAGGAACTACCTGCTGCCCTGTAACATTGCGGTGAACGTCTCAGACGAGAACATCCGCCGCATTCAGAAGGAGCAGGAGTACCACAGGGAGGAGGTGGAGAAGCTGCAGGCTTCGCTTGCCGGGCTCAAGGAGAAGCTCGAGCAGACATCCTGCACAGTAATCGCCCAGGCAACGGAGGATGGGCGCCTCTACGGTTCTGTTACCACCGCCATGATAAGCGAGGCGCTGGCGAAAAAGGGCCTCGACGTTCCCGAGAAGGCGATAGTAATTGAGGACCCGGTCAAGGAGCTCGGCATATACGAAATCAAGGTACACCTCGCGCCCGAGCTCGAGGCCCTCACCAAGCTCTGGGTTGTCGAGGAAGAATGATTGCCGCCATCAACCTGCGCAAAGCTCACGCTTGCAGGGCAAACCTTCACAGGTGCTCAGGAGGCAAGTAGTGCCCGGTAAAGACAAACCCGGCAAGAGAGTCCAGGTCCCGGAGCGCAGAATGCCGCAGAGCCCGGAGGCCGAGGTCGCTCTGCTGGGCTCTCTCCTTTTCGACCCCACCGTGATTGGCTCTGTGGTCGAAGTTGTCCGCCCCGAGGATTTCTATGACCCCGCCAACAGGGCTGTGGCTGAGGTCATCTGGGACCTCTGGGGCGATAACAAGAGCATCGACCCGGTCGTAGTTTACGACGTGCTCTGCAAGCGAAAGCAGGACACCGTGGTCGGCGGGCACGAAGGTCTAATGCGACTCGCAGACGCGGTGCCCGAGGCCAGCCATGCCTCCCAGTACGCCAAGATAGTTCAGGACAAGGCGATGCTTCGAGCCCTCATCGGCTTGTGCCAGGAAATTATCGGAGATGCGTTTCAGGCGTCTGAAGAAGTGGATGCGATTTTCGACCGCAGCGAGAGCAACATGTACAAGGTCGCACGCCAGTCTTCCTCCGCGTCCGTGTTGGAGATTGGCCCCGTTCTGCGCAAGGTTATGAAGACGCTCGACGACCGCTCACACGGCAGGGGGGTGGTTACGGGCCTGAGCACCGGCTACTACGAGCTTGATGAGCTAACAAGCGGATTCCAGAACAGCGAGCTGATTGTGCTCGCCGCAAGGCCATCCATGGGCAAGACCACCCTGGCGCTCAATATCGCCGAACACGTGGCGCTGCAAGAAAAGACTCCTGTGGTCGTATTCAGCCTTGAAACGTCGGTCGAGCGCATCGCGCACAACATGCTGTGCGCCCACGCCCGAGTCGATGCGCATAAGCTGCGAACCGGCTACCTGCCGACTGACGAGTACGGCAAGCTGGCCATGGCTGTGGGCGTGCTTTCCGAAGCGAAGATATTCATTGACGATGCCACGGCAATGACCCCGTTTCAGGTTAAGGCCAAGGCCAGGCGCCTCAAGGCGCAGCATAACATAGGCCTTGTCATCATCGACTACCTGCAGCTCCTCGATGCCCCGAAGGCTGAAAGCCGCCAGCAGGAAATATCGGTTATATCGAGACAGCTCAAGGCACTTGCCAAGGAGCTCAAGCTCCCCGTGGTGGCGGTATCGCAGCTCAGCCGCGCCGTCGAGTCCCGTGAGGGGAACCGCCCGAAACTCAGCGACCTGCGCGAGTCGGGAGCTATCGAGCAGGATGCCGACGTGGTGATGCTGCTGTACAGGGGTGATTACTACCAGCCGGACAAGAGCCGTCACACCGGCATTGCAGAGCTCAATATCGCCAAACAGCGCAACGGGCCCACCGACACCATCAAGCTGCTGTTTATGAACAAGTTCCTCCGGTTTGAAAACCTGGCCAGGGGTACTGAGACACCTCAGCTCGAGGAAGAGGCAGTTGGGTTTGGAAGCTAAGCTTGTATCTGTTTGATAGGGCAGTCCAGAATGACTAGCCACGAGTTGACACGAAGAGACGCGAAAAGATAAGGAGATAGAGAAATAGGAAAGGAAGGCGATAGGGAGACTGCAAATCCGAAACAGGGGAAAAAATATCTTTTTATCACCCCCATCTCCATATCCCCTTTTCTTACACATTCCGATTCGTGTTCATTCGTGTTCGTTCGTGGCTCAGTTACTCTCTGCTTTTCTCTCCTTGTGTGTCTTGCCGTCTTGCTGTCTCCCTGTTTCCTCTTCGCGCAAGACCCGGCCCCCCACGGCGGTGAGATAATCCGCGAGATACGGATAGAAATAAGGCTGGCCCCCGAGATGGTGAAGCAACTGCCCAAAGTTAGGGTTACTGAGGAAGACCGCCGCGCCGTTCACGCTGCGATTCGCGCCAACATGAAGAGCAGAGAGGGCGAGCCCTACTCTGCCCGGTTGCTCGACAGCGATGT
>DAOVDS010000341.1 GCA_030669415.1 bacterium | reverse complement strand
GTATCCAAAACGCTGACCAACCCCACGAGCATTAGAACGAGCCGCAGGCCGGGTTATTCAAACCTATTCCGCGCGCAGCTCCCTGAGCCGCTTCAGGCGCGTCTCGTTTACCTTCTTCTTCTCGATGCGCTTTATGGCGCTCATAATCTCGTCGCTCTGGCGTATGGCAAGCCCGTTCCTGTATTCCGTCTCTGCGTCCGCGTACCTGCGCTGCGCTTCAAGCACAAGCCCCAGGTTGTAGAAAGCTGCGTAGTTGTTGGGAATGCCCGTGGCTGCCCTGAACTGCTGCTCGGCATCCTGGTAGAGCCCCTTGGCCGCGAAGTTGTTTCCCACCGAGCAGTTCTTGCCCTTCATGAGCTTCAGCTTCGACACTTCGGTCCAGACGGAGATTTTCTTGATAAACTTCTTAACCGCATCAAGCGCCGCCAGGTCAAGTACCTGCGAATCAGTCGGCACAGGCGCATTACCCTTTATCTTGGGGGTCGAGAAGGCGCCGCCCCTGGAAACAGAAGCAATTATCCGCCCGTTCATGCCAACCATCTTGAACGTGGCATTGACATTCCCCTGCTTCATAATCCACTTCTCGCGTTCCGTCCGGTACGCAAACTCAGCCGCCCGCAACTGTTTGCCTTTGTTGTTATAGACTGCCGCCCTCTTCAAATACCGCACCTGGCGCTCATCCACCCCTCGCTCGGTCTTGGGGTAGAATGTCGCAACACTGCCCGTTATCATCCCCTGCACGTTCTTTATCTTCATCGCCTGGAGGAACTCATCGTTCTCCACGAGGTCTGTCTGCTGGAAGTTCTTCTCGTTGATTATCGCCGCAACTTCCGAGCGCTCAATCACCTTGTAGTACTGGTTGTTCAGAAGCTCCTGCTCTAACTTGCCCGAGACAACCTTGCTGCCGCCCGGATGGCCTTCAAACTCCAGCACCGCGACATTCTTGATGTAAAGCGGTATATCCAGCTCCGGCGGTATCGTCGTTCTGATGATGACAAACTGCGTCGGGGTGCAGGCACTCGCAAGCAGAACCACGCCAATCAACGCCGCCAATACAGCAATTCCCCTCATAGAACCTCCTCCTCGCAACAGCAATGGTAGGTGCAATAGCGCTCTCTTCTCCAGAATATGCGAGCCCTCATTACTACCCGTGCCCTACTGCCAAGTCAAGCCAAAAAAGACGAAAAAAGTCATTGCCCGCCCCGCGCGGCACTGATATACTGTTTAGTTCTTGCAGGCCCGAAACCAGGCGCGAAAGGAGCTCTTATATGTACCGTCTCAACCTTGCGGCTATCATACTGCTGTTGGTCTGCGTCGGCTGTGGCACGACCGACCCACACAAGGTGCCCTGGAGAATCCTGCCCAACGTAGACTTCAATTATGACAGCACGTGGAACGCCGCCATGGGCGCGGTGCAGGTACACTTCCCGTACCTCGAGCACTGCAACAAGGATGACATGAAAATCGTCTCCTACCACAGGCTCGAGCCCGATGTCAACCTTACCTCCCCGCACCAGTACGCCAAGCGGGCCTACCTGGTTATCAGGCCCAGGGAGTCCACGGAGGGCACCACATACGACATCGAAGTACACGTGGGCAAGTTCTGGCGTCCCAGGAACCTGCTCAAGGACATCAGCGAGGGCTGGGACCTCATAGGCTGGGACCCGGAGCTTGAAGAGAAGATTATCCTCGAGTTTCAGAATCAGACGCGCCAGGACCAGCGCGTACGCCAGGCACACAAGGACTTCAAGAAGCATCGCGGCAGGGGATGGTAGAGACAGAACCCGTGTTTGACAGGAGCAATCTCAATGGCCACCACGCTTTCCTCAAAGAAGAGAATCAGGCAGAACAAGACCCGCAACCTCAGGAACAAGGCCCGCAAGACCGCGGCGAAGACCCAGATTAAGAAAGTCCTCGCCGCAGTCAAGGACGGCAACGTCCCCAAGGCCGAGACTGAGCTCAGGGAAGCCTACAAGCTCATCGATAAGTGCGGCAAGCACAACGCGTATCACCCCAACAAGGCTGCGCGTATGAAGTCCAGCCTCGCAAAGAAAGTCAAAACCGTTAAATGAATCCAAGCCCCGCCCGTTCACGGCGGGGGTAATAATTCCAAAGCCGCGGTCTTCATGGCCGCGGAAAACAGAATCTTGCCCCACCCGGACTTCTGTGCTATTATTACCGTATCATTCTGACAGTCAGTGAGGTCGAAACTGTGCCGAGGATTACTCTTGTCTGCGTCGCCCTGCTTGCAGCCGCCCTGTCGCTGACCGTTCTCTTCTACCTTCAGAGCACGCCCCCCAGGCCCGACGGGACGCCGCGTTCACCCGCCCTGCAGCCGCGCCCCACGGCGAGGCCACGGCAGCCTTCCCCGCATCCCGGTCACCCAGGCAGGCAGCCCCGCGAGGCAGGAGAGCCAACCGACGCGCAGGTGATTGACAAGGCCCTCCGCGATGCGCTCAAGTGGCTCGCGCGCAGGCAGAGAACTTCCGGCGCCTGGCAGGACAAAACCGGGAATTTCTCACCCGGAGTTACAGCCCTTGCCCTTCTCGCCTTTATGGAGGCGGGCAACTCGTCAGAAGACGGCATTTACAGCGGCTGGGTGGCAAGCGGTTTGGAGTTCCTGCGCTCACGGCAGGACAGCCACGGCAGAATCGGCCTGACTGATGCCGAAAGCTGGATTTACAACCACGCAATCTCCCTGCTCGCACTCGCCCGCAATTGTTGTCTCACAAAAGACGCCAGGCACAGGAAACCCATCAGCAGAGCCGCGAAGTACCTCCTGGCTGTGCAGAGTCCCGGCCTGGGCTGGCGCTACGAAGCCCGGACTGTCACCAACGACAGCTCCGTCACCTGCTGGGCGGCTCTCGCACTCAGAGAGGCTCACAAGTCCGGCGCACTCGAAGTCCCCGACTCAGCCTTCGACGGCGCCATAAGCTGGCTGGATTTCGCAACAGACCTCGGCGGCAGAACCGGCTACATGCGCCGCGGCGACAGCGGCTCCGTCATGGTAAATGTCAACGACAGCTACGAGAAGTACCCCTCAACCACCGCGGCGGCACTGGTCATCCGGGACCTGACCGGTCAGCCCAGAATCAACTTCGGCATCAAGCAAGGCCTGCACCTCGTTTTCGACACGTACCCGCCCGAGTGGTTTGCGGGCGAGACTGAACGCATAGACCTCTACTATTCCTTCTGGGCAGCCACTGCCGCCCAGCGCTATCTTCCCTTCGAGAAGCGCAGGGAGTGGACCTCGCGCCTCATTTCCTCCATCCTCTCAATCCAGAAGACTTCCGGCAAAGATGCCGGCTCCTTCTCGCCCGAGGGTAAGTGGGGCACGGTCGGCGGGCGCGTATACTCTACCGCAATGGCGGCACTCGTCCTGCTGCGGCTGCGAACTGACAAGCCCCTCGGCCTCACCGTCGAGGAGCATCGCCGGAAGCGGCCGAAAAACCTCACTGAGGCACAACCTGTCGAGGAACAGGAACAAACCTGGATTCCCCGTGGCATCAAGCCGACAGAAGGCGGGCACAAGACTGTCGAAGAACTCGCACGCTACCTCTGCACCCACACCGTAACTCTCTGCTTCAACGACACCTCGCTGGTAATGACCCTTAGTTTCCTGCGGGACATAAGCAATTGCCACTTCATCCTGACCCCTGAAATCCCCGACGAAGAGGCCACGCTCACCGTCAGAATCAGAGATATGCCTTTGGGCCAGGCACTTGAGGCAATCTGCCTCTCTCTTGGCGATATTGACTACGGCCTGTACAAAACCGAATCCGGCGTGCCTGTCGTGGTGTTCTCCACACCAGAAGACATTGCGCAGCGCAACCTCGAAAAGCCTGACAGCTTCGTGCCCGCAATTGACTGCTCCTCTATGAAAGCCAAGCTCTACCACCACCCCTGTCCCTTCGGCCTCACCGAAGATGAGCTTCTGAAAACTGCCATACTCGAAACGAAA
>DAOVDS010000233.1 GCA_030669415.1 bacterium | reverse complement strand
CGGCGTGGTGCTTCCGTGACAATAAGGGAACCTATTTGTTTTTCAGGTATTCCTGAATCTTCTCTACAATGACATCACCGATGCGCAGCAGGTTCTCCTTGCTCGATGCCCCAAGATGCGGCGTCATTACCACGTTCGGCGCGGAAAGGACGGGGCATTCATCCGGGGGCGGGTCGGAGTACCATACATCGCAGCCATACCCGCGCAGCTTGCCGCTTTCGAGCGCGGCGACGACATCCTCCTCGACCACGCACTTGCCACGGCCGGTGTTGACCAGCACTGCGCCATCCTTCATCTTGCTGATAGTGTCCTTATTGATAATCCCCTCTGTTTGGTCAGTAAGGGGGGTATGCAGTGAGAGGTAGTCGGCCTCTGCAAGTACTTCCTCCAGGGTCGGCCTGACCTCGGCCCATTCGGACGGTTTGCCGCTCTTTCTGTAGGCGATAACATTCATGCCGAAGGCTTTTGCACGTTTGGCGACTTCAGTGCCGATGTTGCCGATACCGATAAGGCCGAGTGTTTTGCCATAGAGTTCGGAGCGCTTGTACTCCTTCTTGAGCCACTTGCGGTCACGCAGGCTGTTGCAACCGCCGACGATGTGGTTGGGGACTGCGAGCATGAGGGCGAAAGCCAGCTCTGCGACCGCGATTGCCGAGGCACTGGCGGTATTGTGTACGATAATGCCTTTTTCCTTCGCGTACACGAGGTCGATGTTGTCGAGGCCGACGCCGCCGCGGATAATCATCTTCAGGTTGGGAGCGTTGTCGATGTACTCCTTTGTGCACTTGGTCTTGCTTCGCACGAGCACAATTTCAGCATCTTTCTGACGTTCCTTGTCGTTCGTCACTTCGCCGAACCTGGATATCTGGTCCGGCAGGTTCGGGGCGAACGCGTCCGAGATAAGAATCAGCATCTCACACCTCCTGTGGAAAATGAAAAAAGTTGCGGAATCGTTTTCCTTTGCTCGCTACTCAATACTTATTTCTCCTCGCTGCGCTCGGAAACGCGGTGCAAGCACCGCCGCTAAACATTCCCTCGCTACTCGCTGCTAATTGCTGGCTACTGGTCCATCATCTTGACAACAATACCGCTTCTGAGCTTGGGCTCGAACCACGTGCTCTTGGGCGGCATGACCTTCCTGGCGTCGGCAATGGCCATCAGTTCCTCGATACCTGTCGGGTAAAGGGCGAAGGCCAGGACTGCATCCTGGGCGCAGCGGCGCTCGAGCTCTTCCAGGCCCCTGATACCACCGACGAAGTCTATCCTTGAGTCCGTGCGCGGGTCCCGGATACCCAGGACAGGCCCGAGGATGTTGTCCTGCAGCACGGCTACATCCAGGCTCTCGACCGGGTCGCTGACAGCCAGGGTATCGGGCTGCACCTTGAGCCGGTACCATTTCCCGCCCAGGTACATGCCGAAAGTGCCCTTCTCGCGGGGCTTGGGGTCATCCGTGGGGGCGGCGTGGAAACGCACGCTAACCTCTTTGAGAAACGTCTCCTCAGTGAAAGGTCCCAGGTCTCTTACCACGCGGTTGTAGTCCATAATCTGCATCTGGTCGTGGGGGAAGATGACAGTGAGGAAGAAGTTGTACTGCTCGCTGCCAGTATGGTCCGGGTTCTGGGCTTTCCTGATTTCGCGCACGCGACTCGCCGCAGCGCTGCGGTGGTGGCCGTCCGCAACGTACAGGCATGGGACATCCCGGAATGCCTGCTCGAGGGCATTGAGAGTGTCCTTGTCGCTAACCACCCACAGGGTGTGAGTCACACCATCCTCGGCGGTGAAGTCGTACTGCGGCTCGCCCGCGCAGATGCCCCGCACGATGGAGTCCACGGCTTGGGTGGCCCGGTAGGTCAGGAAGACGGGCCCTGCGTTGGCGCCCAGGATTTCTATGTGGCGTGCGCGGTCGGTCTCCTTGTCGGTTCTCGTATTTTCATGCTTCTTGATGAACCCGGCCTGGTACTCGTCCACGCTCGCCCCGGCCACAAGACCGGCCTGGATGTGCTCGCCCATGCGCTGCTGGTACACGTAGAAGCACGGTGTATCATCGCGGATAAGAGAGCCGTCAGCTATGAGCTTGCGCAGATTCTCGGCACCTTTGCGGTACACTTCCTCGGAGTGCACGTCAATGGATGGGTCGAGGTCGATTTCAGCCTTGACAACGTGCAGGAAGGAGAGCGGGTTATTCGCGCAGGCGGCGCGCGCCTCGTCGGAAGAGAGAACATCGTATGGCGGGCTCGCCACCTTCCCGACTATGTCGGGGCGTGGTCGGTAACCACGGAACGGTCGAATCACAGCCATCGGCCTGCTACCCCTTCCTTCTTGCGTTACGCCTTTGAGTGCAATGAGCCATCAAGGTAGCCAAGGGGGTATGAAAAATCAATCAAAATTCCCGGCAAAACTCAAAGACTCAGGCGGGGTCCTGCCTGGCTTAGCAGGCATTTTTTCCATTGAGCGAATCATTCCTGTTGAAAGTCACAGTGCCGGTTGGATATACTGTCTGCCTTGCCGGCATTCCCGGCAGTGATGGTGTGGCAAGCGTGCAGGAGGTTCACTTATGAAACCGCATGGTATTATCACTCTTTCCCGATTCATGCTCGAGGAGCGGCGCAGGGTCCGGAAGGATGCATCGGGTGCGTTTACCGAGCTTCTTCTCGAGGTGGCTTTTGCCGCCAAAGTGGTTGCCAGGGAGGTCAACAAGGCGGGCCTTGTCGAGATACTTGGTCTTGAAGGCGGGGAGAACATACACGGCGAGGATGTAACGAAGCTCGACGTGTATGCCAACAACGTGTTCTACAACGCGCTGGACCACATGGGCCTGCTCTGTGTCATGGCCTCGGAGGAGAACGACGAGCTTATCGAGATACCGGACAGGTTTCCCGTCGGTGACTACGTCCTGGTTTTCGACCCGCTGGACGGGTCGTCCAACATTGATGCCAATGTCTCGATAGGCACCATATTCGCCATCTACCGGCGTGTAACCGCCCGCGGCAAAGGCACTGTTGAGGACCTCCTCCAGCCTGGCAACAGGATACTTGCGGCGGGGTACGTTATCTACGGCTCTTCGACGATGTTTGTCTGCTCGACCGGGCAGGGCGTGCACGGCTTCACGCTCGACCCGGGTATCGGCGAGTTCATCCTGTCGCACCAGGACATCCAGGTGCCGGAGAAGGCCAAGGTCTACTCGGTGAACGAGGTGTACTACGACAAGTGGGATGAGCCGGTCAGGAAGTTCGTTGACCACATCAAGTCGGGCGCTGCGGATAGCGGGCCAAGCACGGCGCGCTATATCGGCTCGCTGGTGGCTGACTTCCACCGGAACCTCCTTTACGGGGGCATCTTCCTTTACCCGGCCGACACCAAGAACAAGAACGGCAAGCTGCGCCTGCTCTACGAGGCGAACCCCATGGCCTACGTAATCGAGCAGGCTGGCGGCTACGCCTCCGATGGACACACGCGAATACTCGACAAGACCCCGACCGATATACACGAGCGCACGCCCCTGTTTATCGGCAACCGCAATATGGTCGAGCTTGCCGAGAAGTTCATCGCCGGCGAGATGTAGGCTCCCGGGCGCGCTGTCTGAAATCCGCGCGATTTGCCGGGATTCCCGTGAATCGGGGCGCTTGAGTGTCGTATAAGATGGTAGAGAACCTGCTGCGGGAGACTGAACATGTATAAGCTGCTTGTCGGTATTGCCGTTCTTGTGACCTACACCTGGATGTATGCCCTGGGCCAGGAAGAGAAACCTGCGGACCAGGGCTTTGTGATTGAGCAGGTCTGCAACGGCTTTCCCGGTACTAAGCAGAAGAAAAAGACGAAGCAGAAAGTCATCATAAAGGATGACAAGATATATATGGAAAACCTGGAATCGCCCAACATCTGCATAGTCCGCGGCGACAAGAAGGAAATCTGGGAGATTCACACGGCAGAGAAGGTATGGGACAAACGGCTTTACGAGTATTTCGACGAGCTCAAGAAGGAAAAAGAGGCTATCCGCAAGACCGCCGTGAAGCAGCTCAACGGTATGCCTGACCCCAAGGCCCGGGCCGAACTCGCCGAGGATGCGGGTTATACTGTTGGCGAGAATGGCTACGTTCCGGCGAAGGTAGTGGCCTGGACGGAAGAAAAAATCAACGAGGAAAAGGTAATCAACGGCTTCAAGTGCTACCGGGTCAAAATACATGAAGATGGGCACGTGGTGCTTGACATGTGGCTTGCCAAGTCGCTGAAGGCGCCAAAGAACCTGATAGAGTTCTACAGCAAGCTTGGGTGCTTTGCCGACGAGACAGTCAAGGAGGTCCGCAAGATAAAGGACTTCCCCATCGCTCTTAATGCGGACATTGATTTCGGCACGGTGGTGCTGCCTGTCAAGCTGGAAATATCCAAGGTCGAGAAGAAGAAAATCGCGGCCAGCCAGTTCGAGCTGCCCAAGGGCCTGCCGGAGAAACCCAGGAGCATAATCGGCAAGAAGAGGATAGACCCGCGGGTTCCGTGTCCCGTCTGCGGGAAAATGGTCGACCCGAACGCGACCGGCAAGAACAAGCCGTGGCGTTACAAGAGAGGCAGCGATGTAAGAATCATCTTCTGTAACAGGGAGTGCTACGACAAGTTCCGCGATCTGTACGTGAAGAACAAGGGCGACCTGGACAAGACGATGAGGGACTTGGCGCGGGAGCTCGCAAAGAAGCAGAAGGAACAGAAGAAGAAATGAACAGGTTCGTGCTTGCAGTGATTGTCTTGCTGGCTTTGGCGCCGATGGCGTTCGGCGACCTGATACACCTGCGCAACGGGCGGACGCTCGAAGGCGAGATTGTCTCTCGAACGGATGAGTCAATCACGCTCAAGATGAAGCATGGCAATGTTGAGATTTTCAAATCACAGATAAAAGAGATAGAAAAGAAGCCCCTGCCCGCGGAGGTCTACAAGCAGAAGGCCGCTGCCCTAACTGCCAACGATGTGGACGGCCACTACATACTGGCACTCTGGTGCAAGATGCGGGGTCTGGATGCCGAGTACAGCCTGGCGCTTGAGAAGGTGATAGCAATAAGTCCCGACCACGCTGCTGCACGCCGCGCGCTTGGCTTTGTGCGAAAGGGCGGCAAGTGGGTAAAAGAGAAGGCCAGGCCTGAGCTGGCCGCTCCCGACCCCGCGAAGGCAGTTGAAATAGTGAAGACTGTGTTGTCGCTGCCGCAGCCCGAGGGCGCCAAGGAGTTGATTGAGAAGCTGCGCAGCTTCGACGGTATGACAAGAGAAGGCTTCAACCTCTGCGTCCAATCGATAAGAGAATGGCGCAGCTACAAGCCGGTATCGCCCGGCGAGCAGGAGGTGAAGTTCTCGGAGTCGGGGCTCACGTGCAGCGTCTCAATCCCGGAGGGGTACAATGGGAAAAAGGCTGTGCCTGTGCTGCTCTCACTTCACGGGAGCGGACAGACTTCCGAGGAGATTCTGCGTGCATGGAAGGCCAGCGCCGCATGGACCAGGATGAAGAAGGAGTGCATTCTTGTCGCGCCCCAGGGCGAGAGCTCGTACTGGTGGAAGGCGGAAGCGACGATAAGGCTGGATGCGCTCATCGAGGAGTTGAAGGGCACCTACAACGTTGACACGAATCGCGTCTATCTGAGCGGCTTCTCGAACGGCGGGCACGGGACATGGCACTACGGCCTGCGCAGACCGGACATTTTTGCCGCAATCGCGCCGGATTCAGGCCTGCCGCTGAGCACGGCCGGTGACGGGATTGACTTCCGCTCGCTGAAGAACGCGCTCAACCTGCCGCTGTACATAATCAACGGGAAAGAAGACCCCATCGCGCCGGGGCCGAGAGTGGCGCTGGTGGTGCGCAAGCTTCTGAAATGCGGGTGCACCGAGGTCGTCCGCAAGGAGCTCCCGGGTGGGCGCAGGATTCATGCTGTGGAGGCCTGGGGCGAAGCCTACGAGTGGCTGCTGAAACACTATAGAAGTACTCTCCCGAAGAAGGTCCAGATTCACTACGACGGCACAGGCGCCAAACGCGCCTGCTGGGTGGAGTTGATTAAGCCTGAGCCGGGTGCGAAAGTCAGCGCCGAGGTCAGGAAAGGCTATATCGAAATCAACGCATCCGGAGCGGCGAAAGTTATAATCTTCCTTTCTGACGGATTAGTTGACCTTGACAAGAAAGTCACTGTGCGCCTGAACAACAAGCGGGTGTACCAGGACAGTGTGAAGCGTTCGCCCGCCTCAGCGCTTGAGACATGCCTGGCCAGAAACGACCGCAGCTTTGCCTACGCGGCGAAGCTCTCATTCGACCTGAAATAATCCCGAAGTTACTTTCCGGTTCGACTCCCTGCCGGTGTATTTCTCCATTCAGGCATTCAGTCATGCCGGCATTTAGCCCAAGTTCAACAGTTTGATAGTCCTTGAAAAAAACTTCGTGGGTTTTTCGGCGTAGATGGCGGCTTTCCCGGCGTTTTTTGACCAAATTCGTGCACTTCACGCTGGATTTTCGCCGTTCCGCGCTTCAACCCCCTTGTAGTCACGACCTACCTACTTGACCCGCTTCAAAAATGCTCCATACTTGGAGCAGAAACAACGAGGTTCTTATTATGTTTTTGAAGAAGCTCAAGCGCAAGAAGGACGGAAAAACCCATACTTACTGGGCCATGGTAGAATCTTACCGCACTGCGCGCGGGCCGCGGCACCGAATCGTCGCCTATCTCGGCGAACTGGAGAAAGGTCAACGAAAAGGTTGGGCTAATCTGTCACGTACACTTGACGGCAAACAGTTGCAGGTTCTTCAGCCTGAACTGTTCGGCGAAGAGCCGCAAGCACAACCGGTTCCAGAGAACGTAAAGGTAAACATCCGGGGCGTGCGGGTTGAGAAAACAACCGACTTCGGCGACGTCTGGCTCGCCCTGCTCCTGTGGCGCACACTTGGACTTGACGAGTTGTTCAAGGGCATCCTGCCAGAAGGCCGCGAGGATGTGGAGTGGAGCCTCATGGCGGCGATACTCGCGATTGCGCGGTTCTGCCAGTCGTCTAGCGAACTCCGCATCTGCGATGCGTGGTATCCGGGAACT
>DAOVDS010000241.1 GCA_030669415.1 bacterium | reverse complement strand
CCCGTCTTGTCCACGAAGCCCCACTTGCCGCCGTTCTCCACGCGCGCCAGCCCTTTCATGAAACGCATGGCGGAATCGAACTGCGCCTTGATTGCGGCTTTGCCGGACTTGTCGATATATCCCCAGCTTCCGCCGATGCTGGCAGCGGCGAGCCCGTCGGAAAACGCCAGCGCCGCTTCGTACTTCGGCTCGATTACAGTCTTTCCGGTTTTGTCGATAAAGCCGACTTTCTCTCCGACCTTGACAAGCGCCAGCCCGTCGGTGAAGGGCAGGGCGCGCTCGTACTGGAGCTTGATTACAATCTCGCCCTTCTTGTTGATGTAACCGTACTTGCTGTTCTGCGCGACAGGTGCAAGCCCATCGGAGAAGTCGCGTGCGAAGTCGTATTCCGGCTTGATAATAACTTTGCCTGTCTTGTCGATATAGCCCCATTTCCTGTCAAGCAGCACGCGTGCGAGCCCTCCGGAGAAGCGCCACGCCTGCGCGTACTGTATCTCTATCACCACCTTGCCGGTCGAATCAATGAAGCCCCACTTGTCGTCTGTGCAGATTCTTGCCATTCCCTCGTTGAAGAACGCCGCCGCCTGGTACTTCGGCTTGACAACTACTTTTCCCGTCCTGTCAATATACCCGTACCTGCCGCCCTTGATTATCGGAAACAGCTCACCCGGCTCGATAAAGCCCTCTTCCTTCCAGATATACTTCCCGCTCTTGTCAATGTAGGCCATTCTCCGGCCCGCATACACGGCAGCAAGGCCTTTCGAAAAGCTGAAAGCGACATCAAACTGAGGCATGATTGCCAAGTTTCCTGACTTGTCGATATAACCGCATTTGCCGCCTGTCTGCACCACGGCGAGACCGCAGTAGTGACTGCAGGCCCCATCAAACTGGGCCTCAATTACCAATTCGCCGGTCTTGTCGATGTATCCGAATCTGTCGCCGATTTTCACAAGTGCCAGTCCCTCTGAGAAAAAGGCAGCAGCCTCGTACTGGGGTTTAACAATTATCTTGCCTTTCTTGTCTATATACCCGAACTTTCCTTTTTTCCCACCTTCCCCGAATAGATCTTTACGTGGCATGCTTGGCTTCGGCCACGAACCGGTTCCGTCCAATGGTTCTCCTCCCTTGCCATCGGTTTTGACAAGGGCGAGTCTGTCTGAGAACTCCCAGACCCCATCGAACTGCGCGAGAATCACCAAGTCACCCGCTTTGTCTATGAAACCCCACTTGAGGCCAAGGCAGACGCGGGCGAGGTTCCCTGCGAATGGACAGGCAACCATGAATCTGGGTTTGATGACAGTCTTTCCGGTCTTGTCAATGTATCCGTACTTCTTCTCTTTGAAAATCCAGACCGCGGCCAGGCCACCTGAAAAGCTGTCAGCTTCACTGAACTGGGGCTTGATGGCCCACTTCCCCTTCTTGTCAAGATAACCCCATTTGCCGTCGAGGTCCTCCACGGCTGCCAGACCTTCGGAAAAAGAGCGTGCCATGTTAAACCACGGTCTAATAACCGTTTTGCCCGTCTTGTCAATGTAGCCGTATTCAGACTTCTTCTCTACAAGTGCGAGACCTTCCGAAAAAGAGCTGCACCAGTCGTATTTCGGCTCGATGACCCATTTGCCTGTCTTGTCAATGAAACCCCATTTGCCATAGTGGATGTCACCCATCTTCACAGGTGCTAAACCTTCGGAGAAATCTCTCACGCAGTGGAACTTAGGTTGCACGATGAATTTACCCGTTTTGCTGATGAATCCCCATTTGCCGTTTTCGCGTATTGGGAAGAGGGCGGGGGAGTCGGCTTGTTTTTCTTCCTGGCTGTGGGCGGGGAGGTGCCATGCGGCTAAGAGCGCGATGAGCAGCAGGGGTATGTGCGTCTTCTTCACGACCGGTACCTCTTCGGAACGGTTGACACAACAGTATACACGAAAAGGGTCGGGATGGCAATTGTTTAGCCGTGTCATTTATGGCGCGGATTTTCACCACGCCTTACGGCGTGGTGCTTCCGGTACTGGCCGGATTTATTTCGCGGGGGCAATTTGTTTTTCGTAGAGGCGGTAACGGCGGTAGAGCCGGGCGCCGAGCATCTCGAGGGAGCGGTTGATTATGTCGTTGTCTTCGAGGGTCCAGCCGAACTCGCCTTCGTTGAACCCCATCTTTGTGCCCTTGTTGAATGTATCAACGTAGAAGATGGCATCAATGCCGCGCTTGCGGTACTCCTTGATGACGCCTGTGATAATTACCCGCACGCGGTTGATTTTTCGGAAACCCAGCAGGAACTTGAGCCAGCCGAAGGGGAAGAGCCGCCCGTTCATCTTGTGGAGCACCTGGTTAATGTCGGGGATTGCTATCGAGACACCTGCCGGCTTGCCGTCAACCTCGGCCATCAGGATAAGGTCGGGGATTGCGATTTTCTTCAGGTCGGCTGCGAGGTGCTCAATCTCCGAATCGGTCATGGGTACGAACCCCCAGTTGAGTTCCCAGGCGGAGTTGTAGACCTGCTTTATGATTTTGACTTCATTGTGGATGTTTTTCATGTTTATTGGCCTGATTTTGACGTTGGTTTTCCTGCGCGCTATCTCGGCGACGCGCACCGCCTTCTCCGGTATTCCGGTAGCCTCCTCCATGAAGAATGAATAGAGGTCTTTTACTTTCGCAAGGTTCGCCGCCCTGGCGAGGTCGTGGTAGTACGCCGGGTTGTATGGCATCATGACGGTAGGCGGCTCGTTGTATCCTTCAAGCAGGAAGCCCCAGTCGTCGTTCGAGGATGGGTTGGCAGGCCCGCGCATGAGTTCCATGCCTTTTCCGGCGAGCCATTTCTCGGCCGAGGCGTAGAGTGCGCCGGAAACTTCCGTGTCGTCTGTAGATTCGAAGAAGCCGAAGAAGCCGCACTTCTCCTTGTGAAACTCGTTGTGGCGGTGGTTCACAATCGCGGCGATTCGGCCGGCCGGCTCGCCGTTCTTGAACGCGAGGAAGTACGCGGCCTCGGCGTGCTGCCAGAAGGGGTTCTTCTTCGGCGAGAGAAGCTCCTTCATTTCACCAATCAGCGGCGGGACCCAGGCCGGGTCGCCGCGATATATCCGCCAGGGGAGCTTGATGAAGGTTTTCATGTCCGCCCTGGCGGCGGCTTGGCGGACAGTAAGGTTGGAGGCTGTCATGCGACCTCCTGTTATGTCAGGCTGAACTCTTTGCCGAGTTTGGCGAAGACTTCAAGCACACGGTCGAGCTGCTCGTCAGTGTGGGTTGCCATGTAGCTTGTGCGCACCAGTGTCTGGTCTTCCGTGACTGCGGGCGGGATAATCGGTGTGGCGAAGACCCCGTTTTCGAGAAGCGCCTTGCAGAACACGAAGGTGGTTTCCAGCTCGCCGATAAACACGGGAATAACCGGCGTGATGCCGTCGGGAACGCGGAAGCCGAGCTCACGGAAACCGTTTCTCATCTTGCTGGCGTTGGCGAGGAGCTTCTCATGGCGTTCGGGCTCCTTCTCAATTATCTCAAGCGTGGCGATGACTGCGGCCGCGTTGGCGGGCGGGATGGAGGCGGAGAAGATAAGCGCCCGGGAGTGGTGTTTTACGTAGTGCACCACGTCAGACTCCGAGACGATGAAACCGCCCAGCGATGCGAAGGATTTCGAGAAGGTACCCATTATCAGGTCCACGTCATCCTCAACGCCGAAGTGCTCTGCGGTGCCCCGGCCGTGCTTGCCCAGGACGCCAACGCCGTGCGCGTCATCGACCATGAGCTTGGTGTCGTACTTCTTTTTGAGGCGGACGATTTCGGGCAGGTTGCTGATATCGCCGCTCATGGAGAAGATGCCGTCAGTAACAATCATTCGCCCGCCGCGTGTTTCGTCATTTGCAAGTATCTCGTCGAGATGCTCCATGTCGTTGTGGCGGAACTTCTTGGTGGTGGCAAAGGAAATCCTGCACGCATCGAATATGCTTGCGTGGTTCTCGCGGTCGCAGAATATGGTGTCATCCTTGCCCATGAGCGGGGCTATCGAGCCCTGGTTGGTCTGGAAGCCCGTCGAGAACACCAGCGCCGCTTCCTTGTTCATGAACTCGGCGAGCTTCTCTTCAAGCTCGACGTGCAGCGTGAGCGTGCCGTTGAGGTAGCGCGAGCCGGAACAGGTGGAGCCGAAGGTCTTCAGAGCCTGGAGCGCGGCCTCCTTCACGCGAGGGTCTGTCGAGAGGCCGAGGTAGTTGTTGGAGCCGGTCATTATGACCCGTTTGCCGCCTATAATGACTTCCGGCCCGTGGTTTTCCTCAATCACGTGGAAGTACGGGTACACGCCCCGCTGGATTGCGAGCTTGGCGCGGTCGTAGTTGTAGCACTTGTCAAAAAGTGAACTCAACGCTGTTAGCTCCCGAGAACGAAAGGAGGGTGATATTGGCGTAGCAGAATAGCGCAAGACGCGTTATCAGTCAACAATTAAATCCAAATTGTGATGGAAGGTGCGGGGCGGGTCTGCTAAATTCAGTGCCTGCGGCAGGCGACGTGACTGCGACATTTTTGCAGGTAGATATTTTATACACCCTCTGCCTGTCATTGCGAGCCGAAGGCGAAGCCGAAGTTGCGAGCGCAGCGAAGCAAACTCAAACGTATGAGATTGCCACGTCGGAGGCTGCGCCTCCTCCTCGCAATGACTGATTGAGGCAGCTTCACCTACAGAAATGTCTTGCGCACGCAGGCGACCATAGTCCCATTGGGGTTGGCGCATGAGAGTAGCTGTAACAGGGGCGACGGGTTTTATGGGAAGCTGCCTGTGCGAGCACCTTTCACGGGAAGGGCACGAGGTTGTGGCGATGGTGCGCGCGACCTCGAATTTGCGCTGGCTTGAAGGCCTGCAGCTTCGCACTGTCTGCGCTGATTTGCGCGAGCCGGAGTCGCTTGCAGAGGTTGTGGATGGTGCGCGGGTCGTCTACCACGTCGCGGGCCTTGTGCGTGCGGACTCGCGGCGGGATTTCATGGAAGTCAACTTCGAGGGCACCCGGAATATTACCCGCGCGTGCATAGAGGCGTCCAATCCACCGAAACGGCTTGTATTTGTGAGCAGCCAGGCTGCGGCCGGCCCCAGCCCCGGTCCTGAAGGGATTGATGAGGACCACGTGGCGCAACCGGTGTCTGCCTACGGAGAGTCGAAGCTTGCCGCGGAGCGTTATCTCGCGGGCGTCAAGGGGCTGGAGACGGTGATTGTGCGCCCTTCGGTAGTCTATGGCCCGAGGGACCCGGAGACGCTGGGCTTCTTCAAGGTGGTCGCGAAGCTGCGGCTCAAGCCGGTTCTCGGCGGCGGCGTGACTCTTCTTTCAATGATAGACGTCGGGGACCTCGTCGGGGCAATCAGGCTGGCCGGGGAAGTGCCGCAGGCAAAAGGCAGGACATACTTCCTTTCGAGCCCGAAGCCGTATTCGATGAATGAAGTTATGAAAGGAATCTCGGCAGCCCTCGGCAAGCGGGCAATCAGCATGCCGGTGTCCCGGCTGGTTCTGTCGGCGGGGGCGGAGGTGAGCCAGTTCCTCGCGCAGTTCACGAAGGGGAGTGCGAAGCTGTCGCACCTGAAAGTGGCGGAGCTTGCGCAGAAATACTGGGTGGTAAAAACGGGCAGGGCGCGTGAGGAGCTGGGCTTCGAGGCTGCAACGTCTATTGTCGACGGACTGAAGGCAGCCGCCCGGTGGTACCTGGATAACGGATGGCTGTAAGTGGCTGAATCTGAGACAGACAGGGATGGGAGGGCGAATTGATGAAAGCAGCCGGGGTCTTGTGTCTGCTGTTGTGCGTGGTTTTGTGCTCGCAGGTTCATGCGGGACTCGGGAAGCCGCTGCCAACCGATTCGCTGAGCGCCGGCGAACGCAGAATGCTTGCGGACAAGGCGGCGAGAAGCCTCGTACCTAAAGCGCTCGGGGAGAGAATTGGCGAGGAAAAAGCGCTCGCCGCGATTGAGCGTTTGTCTGACAGGGACCTCGAGCTCCTTGCGCGGAACTCCACTGGGGTTGTGGGAGGCGGGGTAACCTTCGCCGAGCTTATTGTGCAACTCGTACTGATTGCGATGGTTGCTGGTGTGCTTATATTGTTGCTCATAGTGCTTGGCGTGGTGGCGCTTTTTGCGGGCGGTGCGGCGGCAAGCAGCTCACGCGGCGCTCCCATGGGGAAGGCGCAGTACGACAGGCAGCGAAGAGAAACCGAAGAGATGAAAGAAATCGGGAAACCGGCAGGGCAGGGGAAGTAGCACTCCGGGGAATAAGAAAGGGCGGTTTATTGACCGCCCTCTTTTTCCCAGGTTCGGAGCCCTGCACACTATGGGGAACCGAGTTCCATGAGGAACTCGGCGTTCGACTTGGTCTTTCTCATCTTGGAGATAAGGAGCTCCATTACCTCGACGGGGTTCTGGATGTCGGAGAGCGCCTTTCGCAGGACCCAGACGCGCTTGAGCTCGTCCGGGTGCAGGAGAAGTTCTTCACGCCGGGTGCCGGAGCGCGCTATGTCAAGCGCGGGCCAGATACGCCGGTCCGCGAGCCTGCGGTCCAGGTGCAGCTCCATGTTTCCGGTGCCTTTGAACTCCTCGAAAATGACCTCATCCATTTTTGAGCCTGTCTCGATAAGCGCGGTCGCCATGATGGTAATGGAGCCGCCCTCCTCGATATTGCGCGCAGAGCCGAAGAAGCGCTTTGGCCCGCGTAGCGCCTGCGAGTCAATGCCGCCTGTCAGGATTCTGCCTGAGTGGGGCGCTTCGGTGTTGTGCGCG
>DAOVDS010000204.1 GCA_030669415.1 bacterium | reverse complement strand
CCTCGGCATAGCCGGCGGCCGGCCCCTTTACGTCGTGGATATCATTCCCTCGGAAAACGCTGTCATCCTTGGCGAGCGCCAGGATGCAATGACCGCGCGTTTCAGCGCTACCGGCGCCAACTGGATTGCGTTCAGTGACCCACCGGCGGAGTTTGACGCGCTTGTCAAAATCCGCTACGCCCACCCCGGTGCGCAAGCGCACGTAACGGTCGAGCAGGATAGAATAACGGTCGAGTTTGAGGAGCCCCAGTTCGCAGTCGCACCCGGCCAGTCCGCAGTCTTCTACGACGGTGACACTGTCTTGGGCGGCGCGACAATCGACACGCGCCAGTGATTACTGTCTTCTTCACAGACCTTGCACCCGCCTGTATCCTGTGCTATACTTCCAATGAACCGAAATACCGTACCAATTTTGGCCAAGAAATGTCCGATCATTTAGCGAAGGGTACAGTCATAATTCTTGACTCTGGGCACAAACCCTCCAATAGTTTGACTTGATATTTTGTTTTCCCCCATGTAGAATACTGAACAGGCTGGGTCAAGCGACAATTTTAGGTGACGGGAGTCAAGAATGCGTACTCTTACAAACTTAGTAGAACACGCTGCTCGAGGTCTGGTTTGGCACAGAGGCAAATCGAGACGTGCGAAGAAAGCATCTGTAGTTGACGCTCTCTTGGGAATTTACGAAGAGGATTACCCAAGTGTGCATGGAATAGGCATAGGTGGGACGCATTCTGATCCGAGGATAGAGGTATATGTGCCGACGGGAACACCAAGAAGAAGGGTCAACGCAGCAGTGAGCTCCATTCTTGGGCCAGGAGTTCAGGTGTCTTTCGTTCGATGTCAAGGGTTCTCTTCGTATCAAACCTTATCTGCAGGAGACGGGGTAAGACACGAAGGGTTGAGAGGATATGGTACACTTGGCGGCTTCGTTAATGACTTGTTTCACCCATACGTGCTTGCTCTTTCCAACAACCATGTGTTGGCTAAATGCAATTCGGGGGCCATTGGTGACTCATTGATAGAAGCATCTTCCGGAAGGGCTTTCGGTAAGCTGCACCGATTTGTTGCATTGAAGCCACCTCCTTCTGTCAATGAGGTGGATGCTGCCGTAGGTTTGATATATACTGGAATACCACTACAGTGGCGCCCCAAAAAGCCCAGGCAAAGTGGTCTCCCACGCCGTGGGATGAGAGTCTACAAACTGGGAGCAAAGACAGGATATACTGAAGGAGTAATAACGGCCGTTAGCGCTTCTGTACAAGTCAACTATCGTTCGTCCGGCGTGTTCAACTTCAGAAGATGCTTAAGAATAGTGGGAACTGACGGTCCATTCGCATTGCCCGGAGATTCTGGAAGTTTCGTGGTGAGTGATGCAGGCACACTGGTTGGACTGGTTTTTGCCGGAGAGAATACAGGAGCATACTCCCTGGCCAGTTCTTTCAAGTATACGGAGCAACAATTGGGAGTCGTATTTCAGTGAGCGACACGCTTGATATAGAAGAAGTAATTGATCGGCTGTCAACTGAGTGGTTGGGCAAAAAGGGGGTTGTAGGCATATCTGACGAGGAGAAGAATGGTGAACTATGCATAGTATTTTTGGTCAACCAACAGGATATCGAAAGAGATAATTATCCTTCAGAAGTAGCTGGATACAAAGTGGTTGTCAGACCTTCAGGCAAAATCGTATCCTACTAGACATGACATATTTCACTTCAAGCACCTTATTTGGTTCACTTCTGCTAACCCTACTGCCATACCTGCTGGTGCGGAGACTATGTCAACCATAGAGGTTGAACTGCTGCGCCGCCTACGGCAGCTCCCTTATGTCCGAAGCAGTTGAACTCGAAACCGTGATTTAGTTGAAATCCTGCCCCGCAGGAATTCCCCTTGACATGCGAGTTGACCAAATGTATGATTTCGGCGTCGTTGTCCAGACGCGCCAGGCAAACATGACTTGATAGAGGCTTTGCCAGTGGTACGAGAACGAGACATCAAACTGTTGCCAGGAGAAGACGTCGTCGAAGAGGCCGCGGGCCCCGGACATTCCTTGGTCGTGACTACTCAGCGATTGATTCAACAATACTCAACGCAGTTGGGCGCACGCTCTGAGTCCACGAGCTTCTTCTTGGAGAACCTTGACTCGATCGAAACCACAACTCGAAGATATCCCAAGTTGTTGATTGGTGCCATTGCGTGTTTGGTTGTCGCGATGTTGATTGCCTCTCTGGCTCGAGAATTTCAGGATGCTCAGGTCTTCGCAATGATTATCGTCTTCGTTGCTCTTGTCCTCTTTGGCGCATATTTTTTCCTCAGGAAGCGTGCTGTGGTATTCCACTCCCAAAGGTCTGATATTATCCTTTTGACGAAAGGTCGGGGCATAGAGAACATGCCAAGATTCATTGATATCGTCGAACGCGCGAAAGCGGAGAGAGTTCACCTCTTGTCAAACATTGTGGAACAAGAATCCCAGTAGTGTTCCCTGTCCCTCTTCCCGAAATGATGGTAACTTTTTGCAATTATTGGTTCCAGCGCAATCAATGCGTCGCCAGTCCCATTGGCAATACTGCTATCAATAGACGGCGGACAGTGGAGCGCCCATGCGTGCAGAATTGAACGCATGGTGCCCACGGAGTGAAGCGCAGGCAAAAGCCGCCGGCTAACCCGCGTTGTTGAGAAATCGGTGTAATCTGCGGTTTTGATTTGTCTCCCCATGCTTGCGCATGGGGCTTCCAGACGCTTGCGCGTGGGGCTTCTGATACCCCGTATTCTGTCTACTGTATTCTACATTCTGTTTTCTGTTCTGTGAAATCTGTGCAATCTGTGGTTGCATCATACCCCCGCCGTGAACGGCGAGGCTTGCTATTTTCGTCCTTCCTGTTTTTTCTGTTCCGGGGCGGGCGCTTCTTCCTTCTTTTCCGGCTTTTCTTCCTTCGGCAGTTTGGGCGGGTCCCGGTGGAATATCGACAGGTGGCCTTTGGGCACCGAGAGTATGAGCGCGCCGAAGCCGGTCGCGTAGTCATTCGATTTCTCGTTGTTGACCATCCAGCTTTTCAGCTTCCAACTGCCCTTGGCATCCTGCTCCTTGAGAAGCTCGTCCTGCACCTTGAAGTGCCACTTGCCGGCGTCCGGCATGTACTCGCCGTACTCTTCGGAGATTATCTTCATTGCAAGGACGCCGTAGAAGTGCCCGTAATACGGGAATCGTGAAGTCGAGATTCCCTTCTGGCCGATGCCCTTCATGTACTTGATTGCCTTCATAAGCACCTGGGTGTCGAGCTTGCGCATAAGCACGAGCGTCGAGAGCGCCGCCGCCGAGCCCGGGCGCATCGAGCCGCCGGAGCTGAGCTTGTAGCGGAAGCCGCCGTCGGGGTTCTGGCTTTTCTCAAGGTATTTGAAGCCCTTCGCGAGAACCTTCTTGTCAACCTTGATACCGTAGTTCGCGGCCGCCCTTAGCGCCTGGACGGCGCACACGGTGGTCGAGCCCTCATGCGAGTGCCCGCCGGGGTTGTCGGAGGTGTACCACCACCCGCCCGTCGAGCTCTGGCACCTCTCGATATGGCCGACCGCCTTTTCTACGACCGCCTTGAGTACCTTGAGGTCAATCTTGGGCTTGTTCTTTGCGAGTAGGGCCTTGCCGTAGAATTCCGCCAGGAAAAGCGTCGCAAAGCCCTGGCCGTGAATCCACGTATGCCCTTCCTTGGGGAATTTTCCATCCTTCTGGGATTTCATCAGGTACATGTAGCCTTTCAGCAGCGTATCGGCGTACTTGGACTCGAACGGGTTTTCGTCGTGCGCCAGGAACGCAAGCGAGGCGATACTTGTAACCGCGACAGTGTACTGAGTTCCCCAGGAACCCTTCTTTGACTGTGCTTTCCCGAGGTTATCCAGAGCCTTCTCGATAGCCGCGGCGCAGGCCTTTTCTCTTTCCTTCGCATCTCCCGGCTTCTCGACCTGGCCGTCCACATTATTCCCGCCAACAGCCCCGGGCTGTTTCGGCTCCTCCTGCGCAAACGAGGGGCTCAAGGTCGCAAGGCCTGCCACCAGCACAATCAATATCGTCTTTACTGACATGACTTTCTCCAATCCTGTACACGGGTTCCCTTACGTTCTTTTAGAGTAAGAACTGCCCCAAGAAGTTCTGAAATAGTATACCCCGGGGCAGGACTGCTGCCGTAACAGGTTTGTAACAACTTATTGAATTTCCATTCTACTGCGGGTAACCGATTGTCAGGACAAGCACCGGCTCGTGTTCCTTGGGCAGCTTGAGAATGTCTGTAATCATCTCATCCCGGAAAGCGCCGATAACGCACATTGACAGGTCAAGCGTCTGGACTTGAAGAAACAGGTTCTCCGCCGCAAACCCGGCATCCATGAGGGCGTAGCGTCTTCCCCTGTTCCCGTATTTTTGCGTTGTCCTCTTGTACTCGACAGTGAGAACCACGACAACTTCCGCAGTTCCAACCTGCTTTTGCCCAAGTGATGCGTTCTGGAGGGGCAGTCTCTGGTCGCCCTTTGTCAGAAGCGTTATTGTGTGCTTCTTGGGGTTGTAGTGCCAGACTCCTGCATCGAGTCCCTTGACGGAGCCTGTGCCCACGACCGCATAGAAGTCCAGCGGGTGAAGTGCGCCGGCCGAGGGAGCGGCCCTGAAATAGCTCTTCTTGCCTGTAACTCCGTTGGCTGCCCACAGAAGCTGTGAAACCTGTTCGAGTGACAGCGCCTTGTCCTTGTAGCTTCGCACGCACCTGCGCTTGCTTATCGCTTCTTCCAGGGATACCTTTCCCTTGGGCTTCGGTTTTGGCAGCGCCACCACCTTTGCCTTCTCAGGCCCTTCCTGCGGGAAAGCAGGCTGCGTGCCTTCGAGAAAAGCCAGCCCGGCGACTGTTGCAAACAGCAGGAGTATCAGTCCAATCCTGCGCATATCACATCCTCCCTGTGCTGCGATTTTCAGCCTCAAGACTTCTTGTCATCAAACTCTCGAATAAGAACATCAACGAGTCCATCGCGGTTCTCCGGCGTGACTGTTACGAGTGTCACGTCCGGGCGCGCCCTGAGGCGGTCAAGAAACGGGTCGCCCCGGCGCTGGATTGTCGCAAGCACCCGCGAAGGCGAGTCGAGCGCGGCGATTACCGCGCCTCGGAATGCGTCGGAAAAAAGCTCCATGCGGGCGATTTCGTCAATGACCACAATCCTGCCGGCACGCACAGCTTCCTCGATTGCGGGCACTGCGACTGAGTCGATGTCGCCGACATTCACGCGGTAGCGCCCGACCCGGTGCGGGGATTTGTGGTTCACGTGGGCGAGCATTCCTTCCTTTCCCTCAAGTGTCAGTATGATAAAGCCAACCCGTCCGGAAGGGCCGCGGATTTCCGAGGAAGTGAACCCGCCCGCCCGCTCTCCCAGCGCGAAAGCCACCTTCTCCACAAGCGTTGTCTTGCCGCACCCCGGCTTTCCCGTTATGAGTACATTCTGTTTCATAAACATGCTTCGAAGCAAATCCTGTCTGTTCTTGCATTTCATGCGCCGCGGATAGTATATTGTATTGTGTAGTGGATTGTCAGTACTTTCAAGGAGAAACGCTGTGAACAGGCACAGGACAGTCGTACTCCTGTCTGCAGTACTCCTCCTGGTCTCACTATTCGCCCAGGGCTGCGAGTGCTCTGACAAAACGGCCACTAAGCGCGTGACGATTGATGTCTGCGGTGATGGTGTGGTCTTTCTCAATGGCCGCAGAATCCAGAAGGACCAACTGCGCGAGACTCTCAAGGAACTGGCAGACAGCGCGCCCACGGAGAAGGTCTATGGCCGCAAGCTGCCGCTTGTGGATGTCCTGATAAGAACGGAGTTTGATGTTCGCTGCGAAACTGCCGCGAATGTGATAGATTCGTGCGCAATTGTCGGAATCAGGCGAACATACTTCTCAAACCCGGAAGTCAACAGTGGAAACGAAGTGAAACTCTGGTTGCCCATCTGTGGCTCCACATGGCGCACGCCGCGTATCGAAGCGGAAAGCATGGTTGAAAAACCCATAATACTGCTTGAAGAAGAAGTGGAGATTGTGGGACCAGACAATGAGGAACAAAAAAAGCAGGAGAATGGGGAAAGCAATCAGGGGGCTGCTTCACCGTTGCCCGGTGATGCTGTTGCGGGAAGCAACCGGTCGCAGCCCCGCAACCAGGAGAAAAACCCCTCTATTACTCTGTCTGACATACGGATAAAACTCCTCTGGGTGGACTCTGAGAATCCCACCAAGACACTCGCCCCCTCAAACGATCCCGAAGGGACGCGGGGCATGATGGCGCTGAAAGTCAAAGACATGATGTTGATGAAGCACAATCGACCCGACTGGAAGAAACTCAGCAAGCTGCTCAGGCGGATGGTCGAGAACTTCCGGCCCACCAGGAGCTATAAAGCACCGCCGGTTATCATAGACCCAAGGCCCAAAGTATTTTTTGCTGATGTCCTCAGGTGCGTAGTGCTTTGCCAAGAGTCGGGCATTGACGATATCATGCTTGCCGCGCCGGAGATTCCCTACTAAGCCGTAGCTCAGTTTCTCTGCGACAGGAGAATAAGCACCACAAGCGCCGCGAGCAGGATTGACCACAGCATGATGGCGACTCGGGTAGCTTTCTTGGCCCTGTCCGACTCCCACCACGAGAGCGGGCGCACGCCCCGCAGCAGGAACGTCACAACTCCCGCCAGGTTGATGCAAATCAAGTTCACCAGCAGAAGCAGCATCGCGCCAAGCGCCAGTTTCCACTCGCCCGCGCCCATAAGCATGCCGAACGTGACAAGCGGCGGGAGCAGGGCCACCGCTACCATAACGCCTATGAGCGCGGCAGACACGCCGGTCGTCAGCGTCAGGGCACCTGCCGTGCCGGCTGCAAGTGCAAGAGCAATATCGCTCAGGCACGCCTGGGTTCTGGTCATAACCTCTGGGTTGTGGGCATCCGTCTCGAAGAAGAAGAGGCCGATGAGTACAGCCACGACAAGGGCGCTGAGCAGCCCCACAAGATTAGACCACAGGGCTTGGCGCGCCAGCTTGATGTCACCGAGAGTAGTGGCGAAAGAAAGCGCCACATTCGGCCCGAGGAGCGGGGCAATAACCATTGCGCCAACCACGATAGCCACGTTGGCGCGCATAATCCCGATTGCCGCCACCACTGCCGAGAGAATGACCAGCACGACGTAGATTCTCGTGAGCTTGGCCATCTCCGTTATGTTGGTATAGAGCTCTTCGCGTGAAATCCTCGTCAGTTTTTTCCCCGGCTCCTCGTGCTCTTTGGCTGCGCCTTCTTCGGCCTTGTCCTCTTCCGTCACCTCCGGTCGCGGGATGCACGCCGCCACGGGGAGCAGGACAATCCTGAAATTATCGAGGTACGAGAAGCGCTTGTCCAGAATGTCCATAATTGCTTCAGTATCCTCGGTCGGCAGCAGTACCCTGACCAGCGTCCGGCTTTCGGAAAGCCTGTCCGACCATATATCTATCGAGCCTTTCTCCTTCTCCTTGAGAAGTTCCTGGAGCTGTTTCTCTTTCTCCGTAGGGATAAATATCTCTATCATCCGAAGCGCCATATACTCTGCTCCATGTCAATCAGCCTGCCTCATTGTACTCGCGTGTCATTCTCTTGGCCGAGAGATTGCAGTTTTTTCAGCCACCCGGCGAAGTGGGGGCACTTTTGCCGCGTGAGGGGCAGTCCGATTCGCTGTGCTGCCACACTGCCGTGCAGAACTTTCTGATATTGTTTAGAAAGCTGAACAATCCTCTTCGACGGTGCCGTGTTCGGGTCATCGTCGATTTCTTCGGGCGTCTGAAAGGTACCAACTATGTTTTGCAGATCGCGCGTCATGTCTTGTCCGGGGACAACTTTTCCAAGAATACCAGGATTACTGAACAACAGGGCCTCGAATTCATACATTTGGATGTAAGGAATAAAGCGTCGTCGGTTGAATGCATTTCCCATGGCTCTCGCAATATCATCCAATACCGCGCTCTCAACTGCCGCGGCCTT
>DAOVDS010000407.1 GCA_030669415.1 bacterium | reverse complement strand
CCCGAGGAGATTGAGAAAGTACACCTGCCCATAGAGCTGGCCTTTACGGGACTCTGGTCGCTCAAAGTTCCCGTAAAGCACCGCAAGGCGCTGGAGTCAATCAGGCTCGATAAACGCGCCCTTATAGACCTGGGCTTCTCGCTCGAATTCGAGACCTGCTGCGTCTTCTGCCTCGACCCAGTCAGCGATGATGCAAAAATACACCAGCGCGTCTTCTGCCCGCAGGTCGGCGTTGACGAAGACCCCGCCACCGGCACCGCATCAGGCTCGCTCGGCGCATACCTCGCAAAGAACGGGGTGCTCGACCCCGGCGATGACGGGTGCTCGTTTCTAATCGAGCAGGGCTACGAGATGGGCCGCCCCGGACACATCCGCGTCGAAGTCTTCAGGGAGCACGGGGCGCTTTCCGTCCTCGTCGGCGGCTCGGCCGTCGAGGTCCTGCGCGGCACCATCCGCTGCACGGATTGAGAAGCCCCGCCGCCTGCGGCCCAGCAAAAATAACAAGCCCCGGGTTTGTCCCCGCAGGGACTCTCATAAAAGTGGCTCCGCCACCCCGGGGAAAATAAGTCCAAACCACGGGTAAACACGGAGAAACACAGCAGCGTCATTGCGGGCGAGACAGTAGAAAGTAGAACAGTAGAGCAGCGGTCTCCTTTTCCTTGCTCTCCCCTCTACTTTCTCGGCCGGAGGCCGCGCTCCAGGATGGATAGGATTTCGCAAGCGGGCTTGTCTTTCTTTATGGCATCCAAGACTTTGACAAGTTTCTCTATCGTTTCAGTATTTCTGTAGAATGAAGTCAGGGTGAACTCGCTGAATTCCGGCAGCTTCACAAGGGCAATGAAATCAGCAATATCAATCAACTGCTCCGACTGCGAGGGCCTTGACATCATGCTGAGGAACTTCAGGGCAGCCAGACCCTCGGGCACCGGAACCTCAAACCCCTCGAACTGCCTGGAAGAGCCTTTCAGCACACGCGAGTTTATCTCGTTCTTGCCTGCATCGAGAATATCTATGGAGTAATTGTCAACACGCAGGCAGCCGTACCCGATATCGCTGTATGAAATCCCCTTCGCGTCCAGCCAGGTCTTTATCTTTTCGACTGCCTCTGAGCCTGTCAGGAAATCATAGTCCGCCGTGTACCTGGGCTCGAGATACGCAGCGAGCGCCTGCCCGCCTATCAGAAGATACCTGCCGCTTTTGACAAGCTCCAGCAGCTCCCCGCCATGCTCGTTCTCAAAAATAGACTCCAGGATGCCGAACATCACTCCCTCCAATTGCCCATGCATCGACACAACACATTATACACTAATTCCCTGCAATCTTCATCAGCAGAATGTTGCAGATGGGAGAGTTTTGTGGTATAGTGCCGAGGTTATGCTGGAGGAGGAGTCATGGAAAAGAACATTTTCAGCAATCTGCTGCGTTGCAGATCGAATAGTGACGAGGATTTCCTAACAGAGCTTTTTGCCGCTGTATTGCGAGAATGGAACAAATCTGATCCTGAAGGGTGTCATGGCTTTCTGAAGGATAAAAATCTCTTCAACGTGGCGTTCGGTTCGGATGTGAGGTTCGACACACAGCATTATCTACCAAATCACGGCAGACCAGATCTGTATATTGAGTCGGCTGACGCCTTGCTCATTATTGAGAATAAATGGGGGGCAGAAGTTAGAGACAACCAACTGGCCAATTACATCAGATTTCTCAATCAAGTGGAGAAAGCCGAGAAAGGACTGATTCTTGCCACAGTATTTCCTGTTGATTTCGAAGATATCAAGCAAAAGGTGAACTGCCAAGTGAGTAGACCTCTTGATTCCCCATTTGACCACAGATACTGGCACGAAATCCATTCGCGACTGAAGGAGGTTTTGGGGAACAAGAGATCACAGTGGAAAGACAGATTGGTTTATTTAATGGAGACCTTCCTGGGATTCTTGAAGGAGAACGGTATGGACTTACAGGAAGTCAACGACGACTTGAAAGGCGGAGTTCGTTGCCTGTCCCACCTTATGAAGGAAATAGAACAGGCACTTGAGAATATAGCTTCCTCTGGTTCGATCAAGTGGAACTGCCGGGGTCCGTGGGCGGGATATGACTTCAGGTCGCCCAATGGCAAAGATTTGAAATATTGGGTGGGGATATTTTGGTCGAAGCCTGAGGAACTTGTCTTCGATGTGGAAGATAGCCCCCCGCAATATCGCGAGTATCTGAGAAAATACTTAGGTAGTGAGACTCCGGGGGGTATGCCTTGTACCAGACGCCTTTTTAAAGAGGTAGGGAATTTCTTTGGCTTAGAAACTGTTGAAAAACAGATACAGGAACTAAAAAAGTTCGTTAACCATTGCCTTGAAAGGGTTGACAATGCTCTCAAAACCTTCAATAGATCTGGTGGTGATTCCGTGTAAAGTAGAAGCGGGCATCACGCATTTCCGTCCCAGAGGAAATACGTAAGCCTGTTGGGCAGTGTGACCTCGGTGATGGTGTCGGTTTCGGGGTTGAAGGGTCTGGCGTCCCCATCATTACGTTCGGTTATCATGCGGTTCCATTTCTCCACTGCATCTTCGGCAGAGGTGGCGACAATTGTGGTGCCTGCAAGCATCTCTGAATTCGCCTTG
>DAOVDS010000170.1 GCA_030669415.1 bacterium | reverse complement strand
GCATCTTCCATGGCGCTTCTGGCGTGGCTGACTTTCACGATTTACGTGAATGCATAGCCGTAGGTGCGGCGCCCGATTCAGATGCGGCCGAGATAGCGGTCCGCCCGTTTCAGGCAGAGCCACCGGAAGTAGAACAGCAGGGCCCCGTGCCACAGATATGTAAGCACAATCGCCACGCCGGGCACCGTGCCAACCATGTCGAAATCCCCCGTTTCGGTAACTACCAGAATTGAGAGCGGGCTGAAAAGAGTGAAGATATTCACCGCCGAGTCGTAGTAGAAATCGCCCAGGACATGTACGAGGCCGACAAGAAGGAAGGGCACCGTAATCCACCCGAGAACCGTGATAAGCGTGACAATGATTGCACGCGATTTGCTGCGCACCTTCAGCCCTATCCAGAGCGAGACCCAGGCGAACATGGGAAGAAAGATGAAGACAGACAGCAGTGAGGAAACCAGGTACGCGAGGATGTCGAGCCGCGGGCTGTAGCTGCGCCCCCAGTAGCCGATAGAGATGGAAGGACTCTCCCACCACGCTTCCGCCGCGATGGCGGTGATAAGCGGTATCATCAGGACGATAATTACGCGCCGTACACCTCGCATCTTCTGGCGGACAATCTCCCTGCCACTGAGCGGAGTGGTGAGGAGGACTTCAAGCGTCTGGCTGGCGCGCTCGGAGACGATGGTGTTTGAGCTTTTCAGCGAAACGGCCAGGATTGCGATTGCCCAGACGATGAATATCAGCGCGGTAATGCCCTCGGCATCTCCCCAGGAGTAACGGCCTGCCTGCTGTATCGCAAAGGCGGTTATGAAGATAATAAGCGGTATCTCGATAAGCAGGAGGAATCGCAGCAGGTAGTGCAGCTTGCCCAGGGATTTCTTGCTGACCTCGCGCCAGGCAATCGGCTCATTCCCGGGCAGTTTCTTCTTGTCCTTCACGAGGATAATCCCGCCTGTAATCACGTTGAGCCCGGACATGAACCTGTCGAGGCCCTTGAACACGTTCAGTACGACATCTTTTGCAGGCACGAAGGCGCGGCGTATCAGGAATACCCGCGCAACGAGAAGGAAACCGGCCACAGACGCAATCACCGGGATGCTTCGCAGAAACACATCGGCGAACTCCTCGGTGCGGGCATCCTCGAAAAGGTACGGCGGCACAAACGCGAATATGTACGCCTCGGAACGCCAGGAGAATCTCGTAAGCTCAAGGCTTTCCAGAATCATGAACAGGACCGCAACGCCGAAGTACAGCAGCAGGATTAGCCCGTAGGATATGAGGAAAGACCTGCCCGAAGTCCGGCAGGAGGAGGATGCGGCCAGCGAAATGGCCGCCACCTGGAAGCAGGTCAGGAAGAGAAGGTAAATCCCCGAGGCGAGGTAGGGGGCCGAGATGCCGCCAAAGGCGTATGCAATTGCCATAAGCGGCAGCACCAGCAGGAAGAAGCTGAACATGGGCACGAGGCGCCCGAGGAGCTTCTGGATGAGTATCTCCCACGGCGAGAGGTCGGTAAGGAACAGCAGGCCCAGCGACCCGCGCTCCTTCTCGCTCGTCAATACGCCGGAAACCATTGCAGGCAGGAAAATGTAAATCCCCGCGAACTGGAGGCCGACGAGGAACTCGAACATCTGCTTGCCGCTGCCCAGCATGAAGAAGGGGTTGCCCTCGTAGCGGTCGAGCTCATCGCTCAAGTACACGCAGAAGGCGAAGAAGAGAAGCGACGCGTAGATGACCCGGATGATGTAGGTGCGCTTGCGCAGTGCCTGCTCAACAAGCTCCTTTCGCAGCAGGGGCAGGCTGAGGGTCGAACGAATCCAGCTCATGCCGTCTTTCCCTGAGTCAGCTTCATGAACGCCGTCTCCATGTCCATGGCCTCCGGCTGGAACATGTGTATCCTGGCGCCGAGGCTGTGTATCCTGTCGAGCAGGTCCTCGACCGAGATTTCGTTTTCGCGTATGTGGACGGATATGCGGTCGATGCTCTGCTCGAGCGAAGAAACGCCTCTTATCCTTTTTATCTTTTCCAGGAGCTCTTCAGTCGGGTCTGTAAGCTGCAGGTGCACAACGCGCAGGAGGCGCAGCTTGCGGTAGATATCCTCGAGCGACCCCTCAGCCACCATGCGGCCCGCCTCGATAATGCCTATGCGCGTGCAGAGCTGCTCAAGCTCGGCGAGGATGTGGCTCGAGATGAGGATTGTCTTGCCCATGTTCTTGAGCTCTTTGAGAAGCTCCCTGATTTCGATTCTCGCCCGCGGGTCCAGCCCGCTGGCAGGCTCATCGAGCAGGAGCAGATCCGGGTCGTGCAGCAGCACCCGCGCGAGGCTGAGGCGCTGCTTCATCCCGCGCGAAAGCGCCTCCACGGGCGCGTGCTTCTTCTTCATCAGGTCGGTGAGCGCGAGGACATCATCCACCACCGCCCTGCGCTTCGCCCGGTCTATCCGGTAGGCGGCGGCGAAGAAGTGCAGGTACTCGTAGGCGCTCAGGTCCTCGTAGACACCGAAGAAATCCGGCACATAGCCAATCTTCTTGCGCACCAGTTTCGGGCTGTACGTTACGCTGATGCCGTCAATGAGCGCCCTGCCGCGGGCGGGTCGAAGCAGCGTGGCGAGGACCTTGATGGTTGTGGTCTTGCCCGCGCCGTTGGGACCGATAAAGCCGAACACCTCGCCTTTGGGTATGGTAAAGGAGAGGTCACGCACCGCCACGAAGCTGCCGTATGTTACCCACAGATGCCTTATTTCAACGTAGTCCATCACTTGTCTCCGTGAAAGAGCCTGCGGTATACAGTAAAGTTGGCGCCTTCGCGGACTGTCACCACCAGCAGCCACTGGTCCGGGTCGGTGGTGTCGAGAATGGTGAGGTCCTCGAAGTTGCTTGCGCCGTTGGGTGATATCTGGGAGACCACTGCGAAGAGCCCTCTGGGCGTGCGTGCGCACGTCTGCTGCAGGACATCGCGGGGGAAAATGGCCCTGTGCCCAGCCGCGTGGTAGGTCTGGTCCAGGTTGAAGATGCATATATGCGCATCGACATTCTCGTTTCCGAGAATCCGGCTTTTGAGGCTTTCGCGGCCCTCCGGGTGCTTGAAAGATGCCGGGTCAATCGCATCCCAGTTCAGCTTGATGCTGGCTTGGACGGGTTTCATCGAGAAGTACCGGTTGAGCTGCGGGGTCCACTGCTCGATGCTCTGGGCCACGCTGAAGTGTTCCGGTATGCGCCCCACGTAGCATGGCGGGGCACCTTCGCTGCTCTGGTATCGGCGGTCGTAGTCCCATTGCCCGTAGCCGCCGCGGAAGCTCGAATGGCTCATGGGGCAGAACAGGGCGCCCCTGACCTCGTTGACAATGTCCTTGTGCCTGACGGTGAAGATTACCTCGAAGGAGCTTGTGCGAAGGACCCGCCCGCCGCGCCCCAGGTCCACGAAGGTGACGGAGTTGCGCCTGTCCGACTGGCCCATGTAGCTCTCGGAGAGGTACACGGTAAAGAGCGTCAGGCCGATAGAGACTGCCGGGAAAACGACCCAGGTGAGGCGGCGCTGCCTGAGCAGGCCCAGGACGAAGTAGTCAACCGGGCCGACAACGACAACGAAAAGCACGAGTACCAGCACAATGGCCCAGAAGGGGATGAGACTTACGCTCTGGGGCAGCAGGGTGTCGAGCAGCTCCCCGCCGATTGGGGCCGGCATTACGTGGAACTCCAGGTTGCCCTGATACGAGTCGTCGTACCTTCCGTAGTCGTCGTAGTAGTCTTCTGGAGTCAGTGTCTTGATGTACTCTTTGGACCATTTGCCATCACTGGTGATATGAGCAAGGTGGCGTGCGCGCACTTTCCAGAGGAAGGCGAGCGCTTCCCGCCATTCGGGAGAATCGAAGTCGGCGCTCTCCTGCGGCGGCTCGAAGAGCACCACCAGCCTGCCGAGCCCGGCGTGAAACCTGCAGACTCGCTTGTCGGCGAGGGCAGGCGCCTCTTCGAGACGCCCTTCGAAGTCCAGGGAGAAGTCGGGTTCTTCCCGGGTGGAGCCCGAGAGGTTGTTGAGGAAATCAACGTGGTGCTGTTTGAGACCGCCGCCGGGGATTACGCAGGCGCTGCCGCCCGCTTCGACCCACCGGCCCAGCGCCTTGAGCTGCTTGCCCCGAAGAAGGGTGAAGCCGTCGTGCCCCAGGAACACCATATCGTAGCAGCAGTAGCCAATCGGTATGGCTGGCAGGTCCTCGGGCGCAACGTGCGCAAGGAAGGTGTCGAGAGTCGGGCTCGTCCTGTCCGCCTTGTCGGGGTTGAGCCGCTCAAGCTGCATGCTGCGCAGAGTCAAGTGAAGCTGCTTGCCCGGGTCCCGCGGTGGCCTGCCCACGCAGATAACCAGCGAGCGCTCGCTGGTGTTCGGGCAGAACATGACGTGCTCCCGCAGGTTGATAACGCTGTCGGCGCTCAGGAAGCGCATTCGGACCTGGACCTGCGAGTTGTAGCCTTCGGCATGTACCGGCGGCAGGAGCATTCTGAAGGACTGCTTCCCTGTCGTCAGTGCCAGGTCGGCGCTCATGTATCTTCCGACAACTTCGTTGCCGCTGCGAAAGACGATATCGAGACACCCTTCAAGCAGTTGCCGGCCTTCCCAGGTGAAGGTCACTTCAACAGGCATTGGAGAACATGAGCGGGAGCGCAGCGCCAGCGGGCGCAACTGGGCCTTCAGCGCCGCCCGTTCCTGGGCGGGTGCCGCCTGCGCCCCAAGCAGCAAGAAGACAGGCAATAGCCAAGAGCCAATAATCTGTGTAATCTGTGTAATCTGTGGTTTCTTCTTCTTCTGGATGAGATTGAGACTTGAGGCGTGTATTCTGTATTCTGTTTTTCCCTCACGCCTCATGCCTGATTTACCTCCTGCGGTGGAAGTACCACCATTCGCTCAGGAGCGCGCAGAATGCCAGCAGCGTCAGTGCGGACCAGAGCGACTTCTCCGTCTTGAGGGGTGCGCCCGCGGCCGAGACAGACAGCTCGTTGAAGTGAATCTTGTCAATCGCCGCAAGCGAGGTCTCGCTCGAGCTCAAGAGGCTGACTCCCGGCTGTGCCCGCAGCGTACCGTTCTCGAGAACCCTGTAGCGCCCGGCCACAGGCGCGGGAACGCCCGCGAGAATGCCCTCGGCAGAGCTCCTCTCCTGCCTGGTGGAGCCGTCGGGGCTCTCTATCCGGTAGAGCCGGTCGGCCGGGAGCGGGAGAGGCGCAAGGACACCCGTTCGGCCCGCACGCGCCTCGCTCAGCCCCGCCTGGTGCAGCGCGACCTCCACCAGGTTCGCCACGAAGACGGGGAAACCGACCCTGTAGGGCAGGGTTGACCGGTCGCTGTGGAAGAGCATGTAGAACAGCAGTCTCTCGCCCTCGTGCTTCTGAAGCAGCAGTGGGCCTGCCTGCCCGTGCGCGAGCACCTCGTAGCCCAGGTTCTCGAAATCGCCTTCCACCGCGCCATCCTTGCTGCGGGGCTGGTCGAGCACCACGAGGTCTGTCAGCTCGACGTGCTGCAGGAGCCCCGAGCTGCGCCGCCAGTCCACCACCTCGCTGCCTTCCTGCCCTTCCCGGACGATGCTGACAAGCTGCTTGAGCTTCTCGGGAACGAGCCCCACGTACAGGCAGGTGCCCCCTTCCACGGGCAGGTCCTGCCGGCGGTCAGTTACGACCAGGTCGAAGGTGTCGTCCGTGCCGCCCAGGTCATTTTCGGCACACAGCGAGATGCCTTTCAGGGCTTCCAGCGCAAGCCGGAACGACTTCATTGAAGATGGGACGAATACGCGCAGGTCGCGCACGGCTGGAAGGTCGATAAACGCCGTGTTGTCCGAGGGCAGCGAGTCGAAACCGTCGGGCACCAGTCTCACGCTGAGGCTGGTGGGCTTGTCTCCCGCCACGCGAAAGACGCAGCGGGCCGACTTGCCCTTGCCGATAGAGACGTGCTCGGTGGCAAAGACTTCTCCCTCCATCTGCAGCTCGACGGTTGCGCCTGTTTCCGTTTCCGAGGTCCCTTCAACTCGAACAAAAAGGTTCCAGGCGCCCTTGCCCGAGCGCCTCGCGTTCAGCGATGTAACGCCTATGTTCTGGCCGGGGGCCGGGAGCTGCTGGTAGTTGAGCTCGAAGGGAAGCTCGAAGTCGGCGCGGGCGGGGAAGTTGCCGTCGGAGTACAGGAGTACCTCGTCGAGGGAGACGCTACGCGCGAGAGCCTGCGTCATCCGGAGCGCGTCCTCGATATCGCTGGGCACATCCTCGACTGCCATCTGTTCGAGCGCCTCGCGCAGAATCCGCTTGTTGTTTGTGAAGCCCGTCCTCTTGCGGGCCCTGCGGCCAAAGGAGATGAGGCAGAGCTGCCGGTCTCCAAGGAGCCCTTCGATGAGCTGCGTGATTCTCTCTTTCGCAGCCGCCAGGCGCGTGGCGCCCCCCGGTTCGTCGAGGGCCCCCATGCTGGCCGAGCAATCTATCAGGATGGGGAGGCGCTGGCGCTGCGCAGCTTCGCCGCGCCAGTATGGCTGCATTGCCGCGAGGATGAGCAGCACAAGGGCCAGCAGTTGCAGGAGCAGCAGGAGGTTGCGCTTGAAGCGCTGGAACGGCGTGTTGACCCTGCTGTCGTTGATTACCTGGCGCCAGAGGAACAGCGATGGGATATCCAGCCTCGGGCGCTTGAGCTTCAGGAAGTAGAAGAGCACCAGCGGCCCCACGAGGAAGAACAGCCACGCGCTGCTGAGTGCATAGAAGCTGGGAAACGACATTAAACAAACCCTCTACTTACCACGCTTTGTCATTGCAGATAAAACAATTGAAACCACAGATTTCACAGATTGCACAGATTATTAAGTCATCAATGTTCTCTGCGTCTGCGTGGTTCATCTCTTTTCCTAACCGCCTTGCATTTTATTCCTTAGCGCCGTGCTTGCGAAGTAGTTCCGCGATAGCCTTGTGTCCTTCCTTTACCGCTAAGTCCAACGGCGTATTGCCCTTTTTGTCCTTTGCTTTGATGTCTGCGCCATTCGCGATGAGGAGTTCCACGATATCTTCGCGCCCTTTCCAGGCAGCTAAGTGCAGCCGTGTCCTGCCGCATTTTTCCTTTGCGCTTATGTCCGCGCCATTCGCGATAAGTAATTCAGCAATTTCGTTGTGACCCATGCCTATCGCCCAGTCCAGCGGTGTCACGCCATCCTTGCCCTTTGCATTAACTTCCGCACCTTTTGCAATGAGTACCTCTACGACCTCTTCTCTTCCATAGAATGCCGCGGAGTGCAGGTGTGTTTCGCCGTTATTCATCCTTGCGTTGATATCCGCGCCATTCGCAATGAGGAGTTCTACAATCTCCTTAGTGGTCGCCAAGTGTAACGGCTTGTCTCCGGCTCTGGTAATAGCACTTATATCCGCACCATTGGCAATGAGGAGTTCCACGACATCCTTGTGCCTGAAAACTACCGCCGTGTGCAGCGGTGTCCCGCCAAAAACCCTATCCTTTGCGTTGACATCCGCACCATTCGCCAGCAGCAGCTTGACCAGTTTTTTATTACCCTCTTTTGCGGCACTGTGGAGGGTTGCGCCTTCAGGTACTTCGCCAGTACGCACATTCTGCGGCTTGTGGGGTTTATTAGCGCATCCTGCGAAGGCGAGTGACAGGAGAAATACCGAAAGCACACAAACTGCCGCCGCGACAAGTTTTCCTCGGTCGTGTTCTGTGTACTTCATTACAACGTCCTCATTATAATTATTAGCTACCAGCCGCGGCAATATGCGCCGCTAAATACTTTCACCATGCCTCCCGGCATGGTGCTTCCGGGATTTTCCCCACATGAAAATCTGTGTAATCTGTGAAATCTGTGGTTTCCTCTTCTCCTCGGTTAAACTATCCAACCCTTTCTGCGAAACAGGTCAAACAGGACCCAGTCAAGCGAGTCTGCGGCGCCTATGGAAAGGAATCTGCCGCAGCGCTGGCGGCACAGGTCGGTAAGCGTTTTCTCGTGGGAGGCGCGGTACTCCCGGTACAGGTAGAGCAGGTCACCCGAGGAGGAGACGTTCAGCCCCATCTGCGTCTCCACGTCCACGAGGCGCACGTCGCCTGCCAGCTCGGGGTCTATCTCGGAAGGGCCGAGAATCTGCACGCCGAATATCTCCAGCCCCCTGCTGAAAAGCATGTTAAACGGCCGTCTCAAGTCGCCGAAAGTCATGAAATCCGACAGCAGGACAGCCACGCCGCGCCCGGCGTGGAACTTCAGCAGCTTCTCTATCCCCTCCTCGAGCGGGGCATCGCCGCCGCCTTCTATGCTTTCGATAAAGGTGAACGTCTTGAGCATCTCGGCCCGCCCGACGCAGGGCGCAAGCCGGACGGGGCGGTCCTCGGTGCTGTTGAACGCATAGACGCTTACGCGCTCGCAGCCCATGAGCCCCATCACGGCGAACGAGGCCGCGAGCTGCTTCGCCCTTCTCAGCTTGTCCTCGAACAGCATCGAGGAGGACCCATCCACGAGGATTACCACGTGCATCTCCTCCTCCTGCTCGTAAAGCTTCAGGTACGGCCGGTGCAGCCGCGAGAAGATGTTCCAGTCCACGAACCGGATATCATCGCCGGGTGCGTAGTCGCGGTAGTCGGAGAACTCGATGCTCGTCCCGCCCCTGCCGGACAGGTGCTCACCGCGGCTCTTGTTGGTGAAGCGCCGGCTCGCGTTTATGCGCAGGCGCTCCAGCCTGTTGAGCACGTCGTTTGTGAACAGGGCGGTTATCTGCTGCTTGTGCTGCCCAATCTCCACGTCTATCCTTCCTCGGGAATCGCCTCGACCAGTCTCGCTACGAGCTCCAGGACGTTGATATTCTCCGCCTGCCCGTCGTAGTTGAGCAGGACACGGTGCCCGAGCACCTCCTGCGCGAAGTGCCTGACATCCGCGAACGAGACGTGCGCCCGGCCCTCGGCCAGCGCGTGCACCCGGCCCGCCCGTATCATTGCCTGCGAGGCCCTCGGACTCGCGCCCCACCTGACGTACTTGCGCACCTCCTCCGGGGCGAACTCCGAGTCGGCGTGCGTGGCCAGTGTCAGGCGTACCGAGTAGTCGCGTACGGGGTCGGCCACCACCACGTTGTCGAGTATCTTGCGCAGCTCCAGGATGCCATCGCCATCGAGAATCTTCTGTATGTCCACGGGCTGCTTCAGGATGGTGCGGCTCACCACCTCGTTGAGGTCTTTCCTGTTCAGGAACGGGACGTATACCTTGAACATGAACC
>DAOVDS010000084.1 GCA_030669415.1 bacterium | reverse complement strand
AAATATCATATCCTGTAAGTAGGAAAGTCGGGCTAGGAAATAATGATGATGTCAACGGCACGAGCATCTGCCTTGTCCGCATTTTTGACACACAGTTCCTACTCCTTTGCAAACGCTGCATGGGGCGTACCCCTTGGTTTTTGGATCAAGACCAGCTGCTTTGCAGCAAGCTTCACAACTGGCATTTGTGTAAACTCTACAAGTTCCAGTTCCTTTACAATGCGCGCATCTTATCTCTTTCTGCCATCCTTCTTCTCCTTCTATTAATAATCTGCTTTCAGGGGAAAATCAGCCTATTCCAAATTCGTGTTTCAAATCCCTGGACAATCCTTCAAGACCAGGAAACAATGTTCCTTCTGAAATGCCCATACCGTCCAATTGATTCTTGATGTATGCAGCTTTCTTTGTGGAGAACCTAATCTTTGCTATTTGAGCATTCTTGTTATCCCTCGACACAATTCTGAAAGGATTAAAATACTTTCCGTGAATTGTGAATACACTTTTCTGGGCATGTATTCTATTGTTGATTACCCGGGGCTTAATGCAAATAGGGAAAGGCGGTGATTCTCTCCATGTTCCTAAGTATGATGAAAGGCGAGAATCGTGCTCATCTGAAATTGCGTTAGCATCTGTACTGTAGACCACCCCATCGCCCTCTTCCTTCTTATAGACAGCTTCATCGAACCAATATGGATTCATAAAGTAGACTGATGGGATATATGTCTCTTCGGGTTTTCTCACTGCAAAATATAGTGCGATCAACGATCCTTCGGTCCAATCTAACAGTCTGGTAGGCAATCCATAGTGTTGCATTGCGAAGTACCAATCCCACGCACAGTAGAAGTGATGATCCGATATGAATGGGCGTGCTCTATTTTCGAAGTTTACTAATATCCACCATTCGTAATCCTCGTGTTGGTGCCATATTCGATCTCTGTAAACTTTCGGGATTAGTTCATATTTAGCGTGGGAAACACCTCTATACCAAGGTTTGCCAACATCACTACTTTCGCGCAGATAATCAATGACCTCTATATATTCTTGTACATTATTTAGTAGCCTTACGTTTGTCTTGATACCAGCGATTCTTTTAAAGAACTTTGAATCTATTTTCACTTGTTTCCTATCCTTGAATCTGGGGATATCGCAAATCATTATAACCTGATATTTCCCAGATAGACTGTGTTTATGACCGCCGCAAACCCCCTTCGACAACATGATACCGCCATAATATACTCTCTGCAAGCGGAATTTTCTCTGCAATATGCTCGGGGGACACCCATAACCACCACATGTCAGAGCCGTTCTTCCAAAAGAGTCAGACTCTCTATAGAAGTATACACAGATAGTTGGGTGAGGCAAAGTCAGGAATTAGGGGACAGGGCACAGGAAAGCAGGGAATAGCCCGGGGTGAAAGTTTATTTGAGAATAGTGTATGTTTTGCGCAGGGAATGCGTCATTTCTGTAGGTGCACAGGAGGGGTCTGTCGCACCAATTCTGCGAGTCTGTGTCCAGGATAGCTGATAGGGGTAGGGGCAATGTACAGAGCGCTATCTGTCTGTCTTATAGCGGTTGGTGTCGTTTGCGCGACGCTTGTCACAAGCCATACCCTGGGCGGTCCGTCACCACAAACCATGGAAGTGGCGCTCAGGCTCGACCGGACGGCGCTTCGGGTCGTGAAGAACAACGGCCGGGACTTCCTGATTCTCAGGCAGCCGCGGTGCATGTACCCGGCGGACGCCGTCGGTGCGCCGGTGGTTCCTTCACGGCTGGTGCGCGTGGTTGTCCCACGTGATGCGAAGTTCGAGAACGTAAGCGTCACTGCCTGCAAGACGCAGAAGCTGACCGGCAAGTACGAACTGGACTATGTGCGGCCCGAGTGCCCGCCCGGGACAGCGCCGGGCGCCTCGCAGCCGGACCCGGCGATTTACGGCAGCGCGAGCGCATTCCCGGCCGGGAAGGTGGAGTTCCTGCGCTCGGGTCTGCTGCGCGGCTACGGGGTCTTCTTCCTGAGGGTCAATCCCATCCAGTACCTGCCCAAGTCGAAGGAGTTGCTGTTTCACAGCGAGCTGACGCTGAAGATTGAGTACAGCCTTACGGGGAACTCGAATTCGCCGCTCAAGCCGCGCAGGGAGAGCGAAGTATTCAGGGCGATGCTCGAGCGCTGCGTGGAGAACCCGGGCGACATCGAGGAGCTTGCGAAGGCCGGGCTGGCGGGCGCGGGAGGCGCACTGCCCTGGGGCGGGGCCCTCGCCGGCGGCGACGTGAAGTACCTGATTATCTGCGCAGACACCTACAAGGATGAATTCCAGCCGCTGGCCGACTGGAAGAAGCAGAAGGGCGTTCCCTCGGAGATAGTTACTGTCGAGTCCATCGGGACGGACTACACCGGCGCGGACACGCAGGAGAAAATCAAGAAGTGCATAATCGAGTACGTGAACGACTGCGGCACAGTCTACGTGCTGCTGGGCGGCGATACCGACACTGTGCCGCACCGGAAGTGCTACCTGAAGGCTTACTCCTACTCCGACAAGACTGCCCCGTGCGATTTGTACTACGCGGGCCTTGACGACCTCGACTGGAACGACGACGGAGATGACAAGTGCGGCGAGCTTGAGAGCGACGGCGACACGATTGACATGGACCCCGATGTCTTCGTGGGGCGCTACAGTTGCGGGAGCGCAGCGGATGTGCAGGCGTACGTCAGCAAGGTCATAGAGTACGAGAAGGAGGCGCCTGACACAGGCTTCGGCAGAGAGCTGCAACTCGCGGGCGTGAGGGTCTGGAACATGTTCGGGAGCGAGAGCGATGCCCACGTATGGTCGCTCCGGATGTACGATGACTGCATAGGACCGTACTGGTCACCGGACGTGATAGAGACCTTCGACACGACGCCGGGGCTGACCCTCACGGCCGGGGAGCTCAAGTCGGAGATAGACAACGGGCACAGCCTTTTCAACATGTTTACTCACGGCCAGGCCAACAGTTGGTCGGTTGAGAGCGGCAGCTACACCTCAACTGATGCGGGCAGCCAGGTGAATGACAAGGAGGGGATGGTAGTCTACACCGTCGCGTGCAATACAAACTGGTTCGATTCCTCCTGCCTGGGCGAAGCTTTCACTCGCAACGCGGGCGGCGGAGCGATAGGGTATATCGGCTGCTGCCGTTACGGATGGGGCGACCCGGGGTCGTACTTTGGCGGGCGGTCCTTCATGCTGAACAGGACCTTCTACGTGAAGCTGCTCGGCGAGAATCTTTATCACCTTGGCGAGGCCTATGCGGAGCACAAGTGGGAGCACGCAGGCGATTCCATGGCCTACAACCCGTACAGGTGGATTCAGTTCGGGATAAACCTGCTCGGCGACCCGGAGCTGCCGGTCTGGACAGACAATCCGCAGAGCATGTCTGTCGTTTACCCGTCGGAAATCGCGCCCGGCAATCAGACTATTTACGTCAGGACCGAGCCGGGAGCGCACGTCTGCCTCTGGAAGGTTGTTGGTGCATCAGATGAAGCGTACGTTTACGGAGATGCGGACGAAAAGGGCGGCTACAGCGCCGACATAGACCCGGCGACTGTCGGAACGCTCAAGCTGACTGTAACCAAACAGAACTTCCGTCCAGTCGAAGTGGACATAGTTGTCACAGACACCCCGACGCTTTACGTTTCTACCGCAGTGCTTCCCGACTCAGAGGCCGGTAAGACCTACCAGGCGACACTCGAGGCGGGCGGCGGCACGCAGCCCTACACGTGGAGCGTAACGGCCGGCAGCCTGCCGGACGGCCTAACCGTGAACGGGGCGAGCATTGACGGCACGCCGACGGCTACGGGGAGCTGGACATTCACCGTCGAGGTGGAAGATGCGAACCACGACACTGCAACACGCGAGTTCACGATAGCAATCTCGCTTGATGTGCCTGATTTGCAGGACTTCGTCTCACCGGACCACGACGGCAACTACACGGCCCAGTGGACGGGGAGCGACGCGCCTACCTACTACGAACTGCAGGAGGCAACCACTCTCACGCAGAGTATAACGGATGACGCCGAGTCCGGCACTGGCCTATGGGATGTTTCAGGTTTTGCAGTCTCCTCTGCGCGGTCGCACTCGTCCTCGCAGAGCTTCCACGGGGGGTCGGGGACTGATATGAACAACACCATGACCTACGCCGAGGCAATGCTGGTTGGCGGCCTGGGACAGGTCTCGTTCTGGTGCTGGTATGACCTCGACGACGGTACCAGCCAGGGCCATGACTTCGCCTACTTCGAGATATCCGTAAACGATGGCTCGACCTGGATAGGAGTTCGGACATTCGCAGGAAACAGCGGCGGCTGGGTGCAGGAGACTGTTGACCTCTCGCCCTACGCGGGCCGGAGCATCCGGATGCGTTTCCGGTACTTTACCAGCCATGATGAGTTCGCAGAGGGATTCTATGTAGACGATATTGAGGTCACGGGCCTTTCGCTCTACGACTGGGCGCTGGTTACTTCGACAGGCGTAAAGCACCACGACATCACCGGCCGCGGCCTCGGCACATACTACTACCGGGTACGCGCCTGCGACGCCACGGATACAAGCGGCTGGAGCGAAATTAAGTCCATCACGGTCGAAGAGGCGGTGCTGGACCTGAACGATGCCGGGGCGCACTCGGTCAGCCCGGCAAGCATCTACGTGGGACAGATACTCTCAATGGGGCTGGATACGGGCCGCTCAGGCACCGGCCCGGCCTGCGCGCACAAGACCAGCTTCTACTTCTCGACTGATGACAGCATTACCGCAGCCGACTACCTCGTGGGCGAATACTCCTCACCCGGCTTTGACACAGACGTGGAGGCGCAAGCCATCAGCGTGCCGTTCCCCGCCGCTGTGCCGGGCGGAATATACTACGTCGGCTGCATCATCGACTCCGGCAACGATGTGGGAGAAACCGACGAGGCCAACAACACCGTCCTCTTCGCCGAGCAGGTGACGGTACTCATCAAGCACACGCTCGCGGTGAACTGCCTGGGCTGCGGCTCGGTCACTCGCGACCCCGACCATCCGTTCTACGACCCCGGTGACATAGTAGCGCTGACGCCCGTCCCTGACGCCGGCTGGCTGTTTGACAGATGGGAGGGCGACCTGGCAGGCAACATGAACCCGGCGATTGTGTTTGTGAACGGCGACGTGTCAGTAACAGCCGTGTTTACACAGATTGAGTATTTCATCACTGTGAACATCACAGGTGACGGGACAGTGATAGTGGGCCCGGGCAAGCCTACTTACCACCACGGTGATGTAGTGACCCTGATGGCCATGCCGGATGCCGGCAATGTTTTCTCCCGCTGGCAAGGTGACCTGACAGGAAGCGGAAATCCGGTCAAAGTGACCATCGACGCCAACAAGAATGTAACAGCTCTTTTCGGCACGCCATACACTCCCCCCTACGAAAACTGGGGCGGCTGCTCATGCTCACTGACACGCTCCCGTGATGCCGGGCCCGGGGCTGTTGCAGGCTACTTCCTGCCACTGCTGCTGCTGATTCTCTACGCGGCTTTCATGCGAAAGCGCCGGTAAAATTTCACAAGCGACTTCCGTTTAACAGGGATGCCATCTTTGACTCCCTGGCTGAAGGGACTGTAGGGCGATGAAACGATGAGGAGAATGTGCTTTGCAAGAAAATTTTTTCGGTTGCAGAAGGGCTAAAGAAGGGCTATTATTGTAGTAAAGTTTTGTTGAAGGTGTCTGCGATGGACGCAGACAGGTTTCATTGGGGAAATATCGGGAAAATGCCTTATTTTGGGAGACACGGCATGAGATGGAAGAATGTAACTACATGGTTCTTGATCTCGGCATTGGTGTGCGCCATTTATGTGGGGTGTGGCAAGAAGAAGAAAGATCCCCCACCACCGCCTCCACCGGAAACATGGACAATCTTCATCTACGGTCATGCTGACCACAATCTCTCGCCATCACTCGTGGCGGACATACAGGAAATGAACAACGCTACCATCGGCACACACACCACTATTGTAGTTATGGCTGACTATTGTTCTGGGATGACAAATGAAGAAACTGGGCTGCCATTTCCTTCAGGCACCGAGTGGTACAAGATTAGAGGTTCCGGCCAATCACCGACGGTGCTCGGAACCGATCCCGAGGTTAACGCGGATGACCCGACCATACTCACCGCTGCCGTTGAAAGCGTCTTTTCCACTTATCCAGCCGACCACTATGCGGTAGTCTTGTGGGATCACGGAGGTTCCTGGGATGGCGGATTCGGAGGCGACGAGCAGGACACGCCGTCCAACCCGGCCGACGACGGCACCGGCATGACGGCCGCACAAGCAGCTACCGCTATTGCTACCGCTTTGACAAATGCCGGAATCACCGGGACAAGGCCGCTTGAGTTCCTCGCCTTTGACACGTGCCTGATGGCTGGTAACGAGGTGGCATACGAATTCAGGAGCCTTGCTAAAACTTTTATTGCTTGCGCTGAAATGGATTTCGGCGACGGCTGGGACTATCAGAACACGCTTACCTACATTAGTAGCAACTCTAAGGCAAATGCGGTTGCCATTGCCACTCAGGAAGTTAATTACTGGAACGCGCACCACGCGGGGAAGGGCCCATCGGATGATTTGGTGAGGGCGCATGTTGCGATTGACCTTTCACTTATGGATGCTTACGCTACTGCATGGACGAACCTTTCGACCGATATGTATTTCAGCGCTTCTCTTGACTGGATGGAAGTGGCCCGCGCTCAGTTTGCGACAACTCCCGGATACAATATTGAACTCGAAAACCCCAACGACAGCCCAAACATCCGCGATGCCGGGCAGTTTCTGGGAAGTCTTGCGGGTGTTACAAGTGACGCGGCTGTCGCGGCATCTGCTACTGCCTGCAGAACTGCTCTCAACAACATGATTCTGTCCAATTCTCTTGGCAGCCTCCGCAGCGCGGCTGGCCAGTCTGGAGTGCACGCCGAGCTGGCACTGGCTGGAAATTGGACGACCGAACGCCGGACACAGTACCTTGCACTGAACTGGGATATCTTCACAGGTTGGAGCGATGTTCTCGAGGATTTGGAGGTTGCCTCGGACAGCGTTGCCCCTGTTGTCAGCACAACTGCATACAACACCACCGACCCGGACGCAAGCAATCTCCCGACTATCGAGATAAGTCTATTGGAAACGGATGTTGCCGAAGGCCAGATATTCATTGGTGCAGTCGCCGGGTCGGACTTGATACTTCTAGGCCTCATCGGTGAAGGCCCTGTTGAGCCCGGCTATATCTACAGTTTCGAGTGGGATGGCAATCTTTTCGAACTGACGGATGGAACCAACACCTCCAATGTCTTTCTCTTTCGTTGGATTTCCGGAGGGCTGTACGCCATCCCGGGCACCCTAACGGTGGACGGGAATAATTATGCCGCGTACGCCATTCTGCAAGCAGGAAACGCGACAGTCTCGCAAGTTGTTATAGAAGATGAAGGACAGAAAGCCATGCTGTCAATGAGCTACTTCAAAGGCGCGCAGTTCACGCCACACCTTTACGACGCAACGAATGACCAGTGGCTGCTCGATACAGCCCTGACGATTCTTAACACGGCGAATCCGAGTCTGACATTTAGTGCGAGTGCCGCGCCTGCAGGCACGTACGAGATTATGACTACCATTACGGATGTCTGGGGCAATACAGGTGCTGCTACCGACACGGTAACGGTTGTCACTCCGTTTGGCGATTAATCGACAGCAAAGTTCCTTTCTGAGGGGGCTACCATGACGGGCAAGACGTGGTGGCTTGGCGGCATAGCGATTGCCCTGACGGCAATCATCGTGGTGGCTTTTCTATTCCACGGCTGGCAGCGGGATGAAGTAGCGCCATCGCAACATGCTGGACACGCCCCCATTGAATCCGCAGCGCGTGGCGCGCTGTCGGGCGAGAGCCTACAGGTCAACGCCACCGGCGTGGCAACTGCCGCTCCTGAGGACGGGGCTACCGGGCCAGCGGATGACTCACTTGGCCAAGAGGCACTCGACTCTGGGAAAGATGAAGTTGACAACAGCGAGTCCGTGAGTGCCCCGCGCAGTGAGCGCGAAAAGCAACTGGTAGCGAAACTGGGGCTGAAAAAAGCCCACATTACGGCTGCAACGGAGTTGATGCGCAAGTATTCAAGTGAGGAACTGGACCTGCTTGCGAGAATACAACGCAAGGCCAAGCGCTGGGCCCCGCAGGAAGTATTAGACATTATCCAGAAGCGCCGTGACGGCGCGTCTTACGAGACAGTAGTAGCAGAATCCAAAGATACGCTTCCCGAAGATCTCATGGTAAGGCTCATCCTGCTGAAATGGCTGCGCGAGCAGTACGGTCATGACACACCTGTGCAGACTGGTCCTACACTGGGGCCAAGGGTTGGCGGAAGGCTGCAGCGAAAATGACCACATAACACTTCGGCTATTCAACGCTGCCTGCTGGATCGCCTGGATTAGTAATACCCTGACGGTATAGGTTGTGCTAAACTGCAAGCAAGGCTTTGAATCGATACAATGGGCAAAACACCAATAACGGTCGCGTACAGGATTCAATGAAAGAAGGCGTTATGAAGAATCATGCTGCTCCACGGGAGCAAGGCGGTGCTTCCGTCGTGTCTCAGAGAATAGCGTTTTCCACCAGGGGCAACTGCGATGTCGTGAACATCACGGAGCAGGTGAGCCGCGCAGTGGCGGAAAGCGGCTTGAGCGAAGGCATTCTTACCGTGTTCTGCGCCGGCGCGACGGGGGCGCTCACAACCACGGAGCATGAGCCGGGCTGCATCCGGGACATGCAAAACTGGTTCAGCAAGCACGTGCCTGAGGGGGAATACGAACACCACCGCTACCACCATGACGGTAACGGCCACAGCCACCTTCGCGCCTCGCTTGTCGGGCCGTCGCTAACTGTTCCTTTTTCCAACGGCGCGCCGGTCCTCGGCACGTGGCAGTCTATGGTTTTTATCGATTTTGACATCCATCCCCGGCGCCGTGAGCTCATTCTGCAGCTCGTAGGCGCCTGACAGGCTTCCGCGAGGGTTCCTGGGGGAAAATTTACACCAGAATTGTTGGAATTCTTTGCAACTTTGCGGGTTTAAGGATAATGTAAGCGATGCAATCCGGCAGTCGGATTGTCGCAATGGTTTTGAATTGCTGACAAAAAACAGTTTTGTATTGGGGGAATGAGGCTATGAGAAAGCTTGTTGTGCTGGCGATTCTCGCAGCGGCGGTGATTGCAGTTGCCACGGTAGTGCAGGCGCAGGACTTGAAAGCGCTGGGCAAGAGACTCAACCAGGCGATTCAGGCGGAGGACTGGTCCACAGTCTGCAGCGTGACAAAGGAAATCGGGGCGCTCAACAACAAGAAGGCTGTGAAGATTATCATCCAGATTGGGCTCCAGATTGAGCGCAAGGATGTTTATGAGGCCGCCAAGGAGGCGCTGAACTCGATAACTGACGAGGAGGCGCTGGAGTACATCTGCGAGCAGGCGCGCAAGAACAAGAAGTGGGAAGTCCGCCTGCTGCTTGTCGAGGTTATCGCCGACAAGGATGGTGACACCGTTTTCACGACCCTGCAGGACTGCCTGAAAGACAGGAAGCAGGAAGTGGTGCGCGAGGCGGTCCTGGCGCTCAAGGCCAAAGGCGACTACAAGGTGGTGGATGCGCTTATCGAGCTTCTTCACAGGATAGAGAAGGAGAAGGGGCTGCTGTGGGTCGAGGTGCGCAAGGCGCTCACCTCGCTTACGGGGGTGGACTACAAGACGGCCAAGGAATGGGAGGGCTACTGGACCATCCGCAAGGATGAGCTCAAGGCGGCCCCGGAGCGGCCGGAGACGGCCCGCCCGACAGGCAGCGTGGATGAGCCGCGGACCTCGATTGACGAGGAGAAGAAGAAGGCCCCCAAGTTCTTCGGCCAGGAGGTAATGTCCAAGAAGATACTGTTCGTGATTGACCGTTCCGGCTCGATGCAGGCACGCGACCCGGCGATGAAGAAGAGCGAGGGCGGGCAGCTTACGCCGGTTGACCCCAACCACAAGAAGGGGCCTGAAGACCCGTGGGGCGGCGACACCTCGCTGCCACCTGACAGGGCGCGCATCGAGAGGGTCAAGAAAGAGCTGCAGAAGTGTATCGCCGCTATGGACCCCAAGACGAAGTTCAACGTACTCTACTTCTCAAGCACGATTGCCATGTGGCAGAAGAAGCTCGTCTACGCCAGCTCACAGAGCAAGAAGTCGGCAATCAAGTGGGTAGGCGGACTCGGGCCGATGGGCGCAACTCACACCGACGATGCGCTCAAGAAGGCATTTAAGGACCAGGAGTTCGACACCATGTTCCTGCTCTCCGACGGCCAGCCGTTCCGCAACGGGCAGATGGTACCGGTTGACCCGATACTCGAATGGGTGCGAAACGCCAACCGCCAGCGCAAGGTGAAGATTTTCACCTTCGGGTTCGAGGGCGTCAAGTCAACCCAGAGCGTGAACCGCGAGGAGATGCTTAAACTGCTCCAGGGCCTGGCGCGCGACCACAACGGCAAGTTCACCAACATCTACTGGTAGGCGAGCAGCCGGCTCTACGGCTCAAGCGGGCTGCCTTCCACAACGGCCCGGGGGTTGTTCTGAACAAGGTTCAGCGCGGCTTCCCTGCCGATAATATCACCGGCTACTTTCACAGCTTCAGACAGGTCACCCGGCCCGAACCGGATGGAGTGGCAGTCGGTTGCGATGATGTGGGCAAGCCCTTCTTTGAGCATCCTGTGGGAAGATTTCTCAGTTTCCGGTCCGAGGCGGCCGAAAATACTGCCCGCGGTAAGCTGCACGAGGGTGCCGCCCCTGACAAGCTCTTCGAGAAAGCCGAGGTCTTTTTGCAGTCGCTCGTTTCGCTCGGGGTGCGCCAGGATGGGGAAGTAGCCCTTGAGGCGCGCCTGGAAGATGAAGTCGCGTGCGCCGGGCGGCACGAAGTACGGCGGGAACTCGAAGAGGAAATAGGGGGTGTCGTTTATGGTGAGCAGCTCGCCGGCCTCAAGCTGTGAGATCAAATCGGGACGGAAGGTGATTTCCTGGCCGAGAATCAGCTTTACGGGCACTCCCGCGCCGGCCAGCGCATCGCGCAACGACTCTGCCGAAAGCGTTATCTGCTTTATGCTGGCCTCGAACATGCCCGGCATGTTGTGAGGCGTGGCGACAACAACTTCTGTCCCGCCGGACGCGAGCGCAGAGATTGTCTCAAGGGCCTCCTCGACGCTGGCGGGACCGTCATCTACACGCGGCAGCACGTGAGTGTGTAAGTCTATCAAGACAACCTCCGAAACCATGAATGCTAACACGCCGGCCCGGCAAAATCAAATAAGAACCTCACAGCGAATGGGAAGTACCCCGGCAGCCCACAGCCATCGAATTAGTCGCGTCCGGGCAAATTCTGACTTGGCTGACAGGGCGCAATCTGGTAAGAATGGGAGAACGCAACGTGAACCCGGAGGTGGCAACATGGCAAGAGACATTATCGAGACTGCGAGCGCACCCGCGGCTATCGGGCCCTACTCGCAGGCCGTGAAGGTGGATGGGTGGGTCTTCTGCTCGGGCCAGATACCGGTAAACCCGGAGACAGGCGCAATTGAAGAAGGGATTGAAGCGCAGGCTGAGCGCTGCCTGAAAAACCTCTCGGCAGTGCTCGAAGCGGCGGGGGGGACGCTCGCAGACGCCGTGAAGGTGACGGTATTCCTGAAAGACATGAACCAGTTCGCCGCCATGAACGAGGTTTACGGCAGGTTTTTCCCGGAGGTGCCGCCTGCCCGCGCGTGCGTCGAGGTCGCCCGCCTGCCAAAGGATGTCCTTGTCGAAATCGAGCTTGTCGCCAGAGTAGGCTAAGGTGGTTCTGACGTGTTTCGGAGAAGAAACGCTGTGCGCAGGGTAGCCATTTTCGCAGTTGTCATACTCTGGGCCGCCTTGCCGGTTCTCAATGCTGACACTGTCATCCTGACGGACGGCACAAAGATAGAGGGCAAGGTTGTTGAAGAGACAGAGGAGCATGTCAAGATTGAGACAGAAAACGGCACAAAAACCATCCCCAGAGACTCGATTAGGGAAGTCAGAAAGCAGGAACCACCCAAGTCTCCCGAGCCTGAAAAAACGCCGGCGCCGTCCAAGGACAAGGTCGAGCCTGAGAAACCGCTCTTCACATTCGTCCATCTGACAGACAGCCACTGTCTCACTACGAAGTCCAACCCCGGGAAGCCGCCGAAGGACCCCGCTGCTACTTTAGTGGGTATTAAGATAAACCACTGGAAAGACCTGGTAAACTCTTTCGGCATACTGTCCGGAACGGTGAACTACATCAACAAGGAGGTCAAGCCGAACTTTGTAATCCACACAGGTGATGTCACAGATAAAAGCAGCCTCGCTGACCTGAAGAAGGCCAAGAAGATACTCGATACGTTGAAGTGCCCCTACCACGCCTGCCAGGGCGACCATGATGCGGTAAAGACCGAAGGCGTCTACAATTACCTGAAGGTGTTCAAAAAGCGATGCGCATCCTTCGACTGCAAGGACTGGCACTTCATAATGATGGGGATATATCCTTCTGAGAAGGAATTGAAATGGCTGGAAGAAGACCTGGACAAGAGCAAGGAAAAGAAGGTGGTTTTCTTCACGCACCGCCTAATAGCGGCAAGTCAGCTTGTACGTTTCGCGTTCAAGCAGGCGGGTGTTGCCTGTCTCATGCCCAAGGCGGAAAAGGTCAAGAAGGCTCTGAAGGAGCACGGCAACGTGGTGATGGTCCTGTCCGGCCACGTCCACATGAACCTCTGGATGCGCGAAGAAGGCATGGACACCGCGTTCACCTCGACCGATGCGCTGGGAGAGCGGCCCCACCAGTTCAAGCTCTTCAAGATTTACGAAGACCGCATAGAGATTACACTGTTCACCGGGCACACGGCCAGCGATATTGAAAGTGGAGAAAAGGGGAAATGGACTTCAAAGGCTTTCCGCACGCTGAAGCTTTCGGTGGAAAAAGTGGAAAAAAAGAAGTTGCCGAAGAAGTAGGCAGGGCGAGCTGAAGCACCACGAGATGGCCCGGCGACTGCTGGAGGGATTATGAGAAGGGTTCTTGTGCTGACTGTGGCAATCCTGATATGCAGTCTGGTTGCTGCCCAAGAGAAGCCGCAAGAGACTGCGCTGACCGAGGAGCAGATAAAGAAGCTTATAAGCGCACTGGGGTCTGATGCGTGGAAGGAGCGCGCCGGGGCGCAGAAGAAGCTGATAGAGGCGGGAAGAGCTGCCGGGCCCGCGCTCGAAGAGGCCACGAAAAGCGACGACATGGAAGTTGCGCACCGGGCGAGGAAGATTCTCGACGAGATATGCTACCTGCCGGACAAGCTCCAGGCGCAGGCGGACTCGCATTACGAGAAGCTGAAAAGCCGGGATGAGAAAGAGCGCGGCGAGGCGTTCAAGAAGCTGACCGGCATGGGTGAACGAGTAATCAGGTATCTTGGCAAACTGCTCAAAACGCCTTCCGACAAGAAGGTCGAGGTGACACTCTCTTTTGAGCGCAAATACACCACCAAACGCCAGCCCGTGGACTACACTGTCACAATCAAGAACGCCGGCAAGAAGCCGGTGTGGGTGCCCGACCCCGGCCCCACGGACAGGGGCGCATACTACCCGTTCGCAAGCGAGCAGTCGCAGATTACGTGGTCAAGGAGCTGGGGCCGGAGCAGGCGCGCCTTCGGGTTTGTCCATATCGCGCCGGGTGAGTCCTTCAACCTGAAGAGGCAGTTCCGGCCCTACGGCCAGTACAGCGGCAGGCATAAGCTGAAGTTCAAACTCCCAAAGACCGATAGCGTGGAGTACACCAATTCCAGAGGGGAAGAACATCTGCTTGCAATCGAGAGCTACACTATGGAAAAAGAGATTACGAATGATATTATCTGCCTTCCCGAGTTTGTCGAAGGGGAGACGGGCAAAGATGTCAACTGGATTACAATCGGCATCAAGACAGAGAAGGCGAAAATCGAGAAGGGCGCCGCCATATCGCTGAAACTCACTCTCAACAACACGGACAAGGGCTTCAAAGAAGACAGAATAGTGCAGGCTCTCCACGAAAATTCCTGGTACATCCTGCTTCACGCGAAGGACCGGACGCAAGTCGCCGCGGAAGGTTCGCTATCTGATAAGAAACCCCCCAATTCCGGACCCGATTACAAGCTGGAGTGGGGCAAGCCCAAAGTATTCGATGTTCAAATCAAGCCTGATGCAGAGCCCGGCGAGTATTATCTCGTCTGCGGCTACATTAACCTGAGGTCCGGAGGTGGTGACACTGTTTTTCG
>DAOVDS010000418.1 GCA_030669415.1 bacterium | reverse complement strand
TTGACGGTAATGATGGCATAGTTCACGTAGGGGGTTTTGATGGTTTTGTCTTCGTCGCCTATCGGGATAAACACTGTGACCTCCGCAATAAATTTACGCCAACAGCGCGCGCAAAGCAAGCGCAAAAGCTCATGTCAGTATTTGCAGAGCACGTGGTATGCCTTGTCAAGTGGGGGGGCAAGTTATGGGGTTTTTGGGCATGGTTCAAATCCTCCTGTTCCGGGGACACAATCCATAATTCCTCGCGGAATTATGGTTATGTCCCCACCGACCCGCGCCGAATCTGGGGACATGTACTCGTTACGTGTCCCCGGAAGCCCCGCCGCTGTGCGGCGGGGTTTGAATCAACCCCGGGTCACAGACCCGGGGCTTCTGTCACCCGGATTTGAACCATGCCGGTTTTTGTGTTGCAAAATGCTTTGAGGCGTTGCTATACTTACGGCTTCCAAAATGGTGGCCAAACATGGGGGAGAGCGGGCCGTAGATGATGCCAACTGGATGGTAGCTCTCTCTATGGCCTGAAAGGAGACTGCAAGTGAGAACACTGGCGTTATTCGCGGCCCTGACGTTGTTTGTGGCCGGGGCTTCTCTTGTGCTCGGTGACGATATCCTGACTACCGGCGGGGCTGACGATGGCAGAATCAAGGAGGTAGCAGGCGGCGACGCCGGCAAGGTCAAGTTCGCAGACAAGGAAGTCGCTCTCGCGGATGTGGTGAGGCTGGACTTCGGGAACAAGAAGGCAAGGGTCAAGGCCGGGTTCCTGGTGGTTATGACCAACGGCGACCGCATTGTGGGCAACTTCACTGGCGGGGATGAGAACGGGGTCATCGTGGACACCAAGTCTCTCGGGAGACGCAAGGTGAGCATCGACAACCTGCTGGCCTTCTTCAACCTCGCGAAAGTGCAGGAGGGCTCTTTTGTGGAGGAGAAGATTGCGCTGGACAACGCGGCCGACATCGCCTTTCTCACCGGAGACCAGGAGACTGAGGGCACTATCAGGAAGCTCACCGGCGAGGAAGTGGTCATCAAGGTGGAGGACCTGGGTGACATATCCCTGGGATACGGGAAGCTGCGGGCCGTCAAGCTTGCCCCGCTGATTACGCCCAAGGCTATCGAGGGGCTCAGGGCGACAGTCTACCTGACGGATGGCTCGAGGGTGAGCGGCAAGCTGACCAGCTACAAGGATGGAAAACTCTCGATGAAGTGGTTCGGCATCGACGTGGAACTCGTTAGGAGCAGCGTCAGGACAGTCTACTTCTCCGGAGGCAAGTTCGTTCACCTCTCCGACCTGAAACCCGTCAGTGTCAATGAAGTGCCGTTCTTCGACAACTTCCTCTACCACTACCAGCTCGACTACAGCCTGGTCAGGAAGCAGACTATTTCCATCAGGCGAAAGAAGTTCTTCAAGGGTGTCAGCGTGCACTCGAAGACGGAGCTTGTCTACAACCTCGACGGGCAGTACGCGAAGTTCGTCAGCACAATAGGGATTGACGACGAAGCCCGGGGCAAGGGCGATGTGGTCTTCATTGTCTACGGCGATGGCAAGGAGCTTTTCCGCAGCAAGAACATCACCGGCAAGGCGGCCCCGCAGCTCATCAAGCTGTCTGTCGAAGGGGTGAAGGAACTCAAGCTCGTGGTGGACTTCGGCAAGAACCTCGACACTATGGACCGCGCGGCATGGGCGGACGCGGTTCTTGTGAAGAAGTAGGCACCCGAATGTAACTGATTAGCCACGAATTGACACAAATGGACACGAATGAAAACAAGATTATACACAAAGACCTGTCCTATAAAGTAATTGGATTGGCGATGGAAGTACATAGGGAACTTGGGTGTGGGTTCTTGGAAAAGGTGTATGAGAATGCTTTGATGGCATTGTTTCAGCGAGAGGGCATTAGTGCAAGACAGCAAGCTCCAGTTACGGTTTGCTTCCAGGGGAAAGTTGTTGGAGAGTATTTTGCTGATATTTTGGTTGAAGACAAGATTATCCTCGAGCTTAAAGCATCGAGAGATATCGCCGAGATACATAAGGCGCAGGCGTTGAACTACTTGAAGGCGACGAGCTTACGACTTGCAATCATTCTGAATTTCGGAAAAGAGAAATTCGAATACAAGAGACTCGTCCGTTAGCTCTTTTCCATTTTGTGTAAATTCGTGTTTTTTCGTGGCTAAAAAACCTAAACTGGGTTGTATTAGAAAAACCTTTCCAGAGTCTGAAAGGAGTGTTCATGTCCAGTTTGTATGCTGGGAAGTTGAGAGTTGCACCGCTGCTGCTGGCGCTGGTTTTCGCGCTCGCACTTGCGGCATATATGCCGGGTCACCTTGGTGCGCAGGAAGAGCAGCCCGTACCTGAGCCGCAGCAGCCTGCACCTGAACCCCAGCAGCCGGAACCGGAGCCGGTTGAGCCGGTCAAGTATGCCGCTTCTGACCTGGAAGGCAAGG
>DAOVDS010000278.1 GCA_030669415.1 bacterium | reverse complement strand
CAATGCTGCCAATGATAAGCTTTCAGGCGGCCTCCTGTCAACAAACTCCCGCAGCCAGACACGAGGCACTGCGAAAGACTTTGACTAAGCCTGCAGGCATCGGTATAATCTCGCGAATCGCCGGTTCAAGGAGATAGCTTGCGCGTACTGTTTATCTATCCGAATATCGACACGCAGATAGGGTTCAATTACGGCGTGGCATCCCTGTCGGCAGTTCTCAGGCAGAAGGGACACGAGACAGCGCTTATCAGCCTGAACGAGAAGCTCGGCCCCATCCCCTCGGACGAGGAGCTGCTCGAGCAAATCAAAGCCTTCTCACCTGACATCGTTGGGTTCTCCTGCGTGACGACCCAGTTCAAGCACGCAGAGCGCATCGCGCGGCTGGTCAAGGACAAGCTGGGCACGCCTACGATAGCCGGCGGAGTGCACGCCACGATGGTGCCGGCCGAGGTGCTGCGCACGGCAGTCTTTGACTATGCCTGCGTGGGCGAAGCCGAAGAGGCGCTGCCGGAGCTGCTTGAGACGATACAGGGCGGCGGGGATTTCACCCACGTGGGCAACATCTGGGCCGCCAAGGACTTTGCCATCTACACCAACAAGGTTCGGCCTTTCCCCGACATAACGGGGCTGCCTCAGAAAGACTACTCCATATTCGACTTCCAGCAGCTCATTGACGCCAAGGAGGGCTGGGTCGGGCTTATGGCGGGCCGGGGCTGCCCGTACCGCTGCACCTACTGCTTCAACCACCAGATTGTCGAGCGCTACAGGCACGACACGGGCCTGCCGGTAGGCAAGCTCAACTACATCCGCCGGCACCCGGTTGGAGATGTTATTGCCGAGATAGAATACCTGCTTGAAAACTACGAGCGCATCAAGATGTTCATCTTCGACGACGATGTCTTCACGCTCAACAGGCAGTATGTCCTCGACTTCTGCGAGCAGTACCGCAAGGCCGGGATTGAGGTGCCGTTTGTGGTCAACGCGCACGTCAGGCGTTTTGACGAAGAGATTGCCGAAGCGCTCTCGGGTGCGGGCTGCCGGATAGTGAAGTTCGGCCTCGAGTCCGGCTCGCCCCGCGTGCGCCGCGAGGTGCTTCACCGCTACATGTCCAACGAGGCGATAGCGGCCGCGTTCGAGACGTGCCGCCGCCACGACCTTCACTCGTCCGCGTTCCTCATGATAGGCCTGCCGACCGAGACGAGAGACGAGCTTCTCGAAACCGTGCAGCTCCTTGCGACAAGCATGCCCGGCAGGTTCCGCTGGTCGGTGTTTTTTCCTTTCCCCGGGACGCAGGCCTACGACATCGCGAAGAAATCCGGCGCGATTGACGAGGAGAAAATGGCCGGCCTCGACAACTTCTTCTCCGAATCCTGCCTCGACTTCGGCGAGGAGCACAACCTCGCGCTCAGGAAGCTCAACGCCGCCTTCCCGTGGTACGTGAACGCCGCAAGCTCCCTGCCCTGTGCGCCAGCCTACCGGGAACTCACCAGCGAACTCGACGCCCTGAGGGCCGACCAATGGGAAAGGCGGAAAGCCTCAATCTCGAAAATGGACTGGAGCATGTCAGAGAAGCTCCTTTCCGGCGGCATGCGCCACTACGCTGTAAGGTATAACCGATTCATGGGCGTTGATTCCGATCACTTCACCCGGGAAAGTGAATGACATCCACGCGACTTGAGTGTTGATGCGGGCCGTCTTTTCTGCTACAAGATTTGTTTCGCTCGAAGTGGAGGCTGGCCGTGCGCGTCGCAATGTACTACAGCAACAGCGATGTGCGTCTCGAAGAGATGCCTGAGCCGCAAATCGGCCCGGGCGAAATCCTCATGAAAGTCCACGCCTCAGGTATCTGCGGAAGCGATGTCATGGAGTGGTACCGCAGGGACCGCGTGCCGCTCGTCCTGGGCCACGAGGTGGCGGGCGAAATCGCGCAGGTCGGTGAGGGCGTTGCGGATTTCACCATCGGCGAGCGAGTAGTCGCGGCGCACCACGTGCCCTGCGGCGAGTGCCGCTACTGCGCCGCGGGCCACCACACGGTCTGCGACACGCTCCGAAGCACCCACTTCCACCCCGGCGGTTTCGCCGAGTACCTGCGCCTGCCGCGAATCAACGTCGAACGCGGCACGTTCAGAATCCCGGGCAGCCTCTCTTTCGAAGAAGCCTCTTTCACAGAACCACTCGCATGCGTCCTGCGCTCGCACAGGCTGATAAACCTCAAGAAAGGCTCCGACGTCCTCGTGCTCGGAAGCGGTATCTCGGGGATTCTCCACATACACCTCGCGTATCACCTTTCAGGCTGCCGGGTGTTCGCCACGGACGTTTCCGAATACCGCCTCAAGGCTGCCGAGAAATTCGGTGCTGAAAAAGCTATTGACGCAAAAGACTACTCACCGGAGAAACTGCGCGAGCTTAACGGCGGCTGCCTCGCCGACGTGGTTGTCCTCTGCACGGGCGCCCCTTCGGCCATCGAGCAGGGCCTGCGTTCGGTGGAGCGCGGCGGGACTGTCCTCTTCTTCGCCGCCGCCGGACGCGATGGCAAGATACCTCTCGGCATAAACGAAATCTTCTGGCGAAGTGAAGTCACGCTTACAAGCTCCTACGCCGGAAGCCCGCAGGACTACCAGGATGCGCTCGAACTCATCGCCGAGGGCAGGCTCAATGTCAAAGACATGATTACGCACCGGCTGCCTCTCGCGCAGGCGCAGGAAGGGTTCCGCCTCGTGACGCAGGCCGGCGAGTCAATAAAAGTCATAATAGAGCCGCAAAATTAGATGTTTAGCGGCGCTGCTTGCAGCGCGTGGATAGTACGAAAGCCGCGTACTTCAGTGCGCGGATGAAAATGGTTTTTCAGGAGGTGTTACCATGCAGTGGGGAATGCAGAACCGCATGTCGCGGATAGTCCAGCCTGACACGGGTCACACCGTGATGCTGGCGGTGGACCACGGCTACTTCCTCGGGCCGACAAGCTGTATCGAGGATGCTCAAAAGACCATAGAACCGCTCATCGGGTACGCCGATGTGCTCATGCCCACCCGCGGCGTGCTTCGCAACTGCGTCAGCGCCAAGACCCAGACCCCGATTGTCCTGCGCGTCTCCGGCGGGACAAGCGTCATAGGCGAGGCGCTGTCCAACGAAGGCATCACCACCGCGTTCGAAGAGGCGATACGGCTCAACGTCGCCGGTGTCGCGCTGTCAATCTTCGTCGGCACGCCGCACGAGCGCCAGACACTGCTTTCCCTCTCCGAGCTCGTAAACCAGGGCGAGCGCTACGGAATACCCGTCATCGCCGTTACAGCCGTCGGCAAGGAGCTCGGCAAGCGCGACGCCCGCTTCCTCGGGCTGTGCTCGCGCATCGCCGCGGAGCTCGGCTGCCACCTCGTCAAGACCTACTACTGCGAAGAATTCGAGAAGGTCATCGAGGGCTGCCCCGTGCCCATAGTAATCGCCGGCGGGCCCAAGCTCGAAACCGAAATGGACGCCTTCAGGATGGTCGCCGACGCAATCAAGAAAGGCGCGGTAGGCGTTGACATGGGCCGCAACATCTGGCAGAACCCGCACCCCGTCGCGATGATAAAGGCTGTGAGGGCGCTGGTGCACGAAAACGCGACGCCGGATGGCGCACTCGAAATATACATGCACGAAAAAGGATAATGCATTACTTTTAGCCGCGTTGTTTACAACGCGAATGAATGGAAAAATCGTTGCACGAACTAATCGACTGGGGCCGGCGAATCGTACAGGCCGGCCTCGACCACTCGCACTACGGCAACATAAGCAAACGCGCCGCAGATAAGATACTCATCTCCGCCACCCACTCCATGCTCGACAGTCTCGAAGACGACATTGTCGAGGTCGCGCTTGTCGGACCCTCGCCGCTTGATGAGAAAGCATCCATGGAGCTGCCGATGCACCGCGCAATCTACCGTGACACAGACGCGCAGGTCGTTATCCACGGGCACACCCCCTATGCCGTTGCGCTGTCGCTTCTAAGCGAAGAGGATTTCATCGAAGAGAACACCTGTGAGTGCCGCTACGTGCTTGGCAGAATCCCGATAATTGACGGCGCGCCCGCAACACAGGAGCTTGCCGAAAACGCGGCAAAAGCGCTCAAAGACGCCCGAGGCGCAATCATCCGCGGCCACGGCCCTGTCGTTCGCGGCTCCGACTTCAAGGACGCATTCGTCACGCTCGCCTCAATCGAATTCACCGCCCAGGTCAAGTACCTCACCGACCTCGCGGAGTCAGACACGCGGTGCAGTGGAAGAGAACACCGCCGCTAAATATTTGTTTAGCGGTCGAGCTTGCTCGACGTGTAAGGCCGCGCTACGCTTCTGTGGTAAATTCCACGCTCCCACTTGCCCCGACCACATTTCTGTTGTAGAATGTATAGCGGCGCGAAACAAAGGAACCATCAAGATGATTACATGGCGAAATATGCTGTTTTTGATTGCAGGAATTCTGCTAACCTGTGCGCTGCACGCACAGGATCGCCTCCCGTTGTACGTAGAGTATCGCGCTTGGAACGCTTCCCACATTGCCGTTGCCACAGAGGGGCGAGAAATAGACGGATTTCTGACAATCATCGAATCCTGGCACGGCGATCTCAAGGGAAATGAAGTCATACACATACCCGAACTCGCGTCACTGGCTTCGGAAGACTCGCGCAGAATAGATGAGATTGGAAGAGGATCAGGAGAAGATGCGCCAACACACATCACGTGTTCGAGAATGGTTCTTTTTCTCAAGAAAGCCACGCCGACTGCGCACCCACCTGAAGAACCCAATCATCAGCAAAAAAGTGAACGAAAGGAGTGGCTGCCCGTCTTCAGCTCGGCTGAAATGAAGTTCTCCATCGTCTGGATAGAGAATGACGGCATATACTCTTTCTACAAGATGGCCGAAGGCATAAGACTGATGCGTGAACCGGTGCTGGAGTTGTCTGGAGAGGAAATGAAATCAGGAGTTCTCCGACTCCTCAAAGCACGTCAAGCTTTTCTGAAAGCCACATCCCTGCCGAAGTCTGCTGAACGAGCGAAAGCACTGCTGCAGTTCATGGGCTCGGATTTCCACTATGTTGAACAAGCAGCCTTGCAGGCTCTCGGGGAATGCGGGAAAGAGGCATTGCCTCTCCTGCGAACTGCGGTGAGCCAGGAGGGCCATACACACCGCCGTGGCGACCTCCTCGAGGCTTTCGCACGAGCGGGTGGGGCACAAGCCGGACTGGAATTGACCGATATGCTGGCGAATGAGTTCCGGTTCTGGGTCGATACAGGGCCAAAGGTTAAGAGAGGTTGGCTCCACGGAACCAAACCTCAACCAGAGGAAGCGCAAGTTCTTCATGACCGATACTCCAAGACAATCTGTATCCTGTTCGCCTTGAAGCATACCGGCTTTCGCGGCTACGAGAGAGTGGTTGCTGATTTCCGCGAGTTCTGGACGTCGCTTCCTCAGCTCGCCGAATACACCAAAATGACTGCAGCTTGCGATGTCATCCTTGGACAACCCAGTCAAGACGAAACTGAACCCAAGCACAGCAAGCGAGAGGAAAAGCCTGATAAAGAAAAACAAGCCCCGGGTTTCACACCCGGGGAAATGCAAGCCGCGGGTTTCAACCCGCGGGCAATTCCAAAAGCCCGGCCGTCATCCCCGGGGAATTCCGTGTTGCCCCGGAAACGGCATGCCGGAAGGCATGGTGATAATTCCAAAGCCGCGGGTTTCA
>DAOVDS010000378.1 GCA_030669415.1 bacterium | reverse complement strand
TGGAGAAGAAGCCGCGGGTCTCTGACCCGCGGTTGAATGTCGTTTCCAACCCCGCGTCAGAGACGCGGGGCTTCCTACGCGGCGGACAAGTCCGCCGGCTAACCCGGTGTCATCCAAATTAAGATATTGACGGTCAAGCCGCATGCAGGTAGTATAGTTATCAGGCAGGAATAACGGAGGAGCAAAATGCCTTTCGACCGCTTAAAAGAGGCGATAGAGGACATACAGCAGGGGAAGATGGTCATCCTCGTTGATGACGAGAACCGCGAGAACGAGGGCGACCTGGTCATGGCTGCCGAGAAGGTGACGCCGGAGGCAGTCAACTTCATGGCGAAGTACGGGCGCGGGCTTATCTGCCTTGCAATGACGGAGGAGAAGGCCGACAAGCTTGCGCTGCCTCTACAGACGACCAACAACACCAGCACGTTCGGCACGGCGTTTACCGTCTCGATAGATGCCAGGAAAGGGACAACCACCGGCATATCGGCCGCCGACAGGGCAACCACCATTCTTACCGCGGTGCGCGATGATTGCAGGCCGGAGGATTTGGCCCGGCCGGGTCATATTTTCCCGCTGCGCGCCAGGAAGGGCGGGGTCCTGAGCCGGACGGGCCAGACGGAGGGGTCTGTTGACCTGGCCGGGCTTGCAGGCCTCAAACCCGTGGCCGTCATCTGCGAGATTATGAATGAAGATGGCACGATGGCCCGGGTGCCGCAGTTGCTGGCGTTCAAAAAGGAACACAATCTCAGGATGATAACGGTGGCGAGCGTAATCGAGCACCGCCTGAGGACCGAGGTGCTTGTTGAGCGCATCGCCACCTCCGATTTGCCGACGCAGTATGCGGACTTCGACCTGCACCTTTACAAGTCAATCTTCGACAGCGAGAGGCGCGACCTGCACCTTGCGCTGTGCCTGGGCGGGATAGGCCGTAAGGACGCCCAGGGCGGGGCGACAGAGCATCCGGAGCCGGTTCTTGTGCGGGTACACGACGAGTGCCTGACCGGCGATGCGTTCGGGTCGCTTCGCTGCGACTGCGGGCCCCAGCTTCGCAAATCGATGGAGATGATTGCCGCCGAGGGCAAGGGGGTGATTATCTACATGAAGCAGGAAGGGCGCGGCATAGGCCTTATGAACAAGCTTCGCGCATACGAGCTGCAGGACCAGGGGCTTGACACGGTTGAAGCCAACGAGGAGCTCGGTTTTCCGAGCGACCTGCGCGACTACGGCATGGGCGCGCAGATACTGCGTGACCTGGGCGTGTCCAAGATGCGGCTTCTCACGAACAATCCGCGCAAGATAGTCGGGCTTGAGGGGTATGGCCTCGAAATAGTCGAGCGTGTCCCGATAGAGATTCCGCCCAACCCGAGGAATATCAGATACCTCACCACCAAGCGGGACAAGATGGGTCATATGCTCGAGTCGATAGACAGGCAGTCAGAGGAAGACGAGTAGGTGAACACTCCCGCCCCAAGACACAGGCCGCCGCGCGAGGTCCGAATCGCCCACGTGGTAGCGCGCCTGAATATAGGCGGACCCGCCATCTACACTGTCATGCTGGCCAATCACTTCAACCGGCGCAATTACCGCTCGCTTCTCATTGCGGGCAGGCCGCTGGCGCACGAAGGTGACATGGGCTATCTGCTGGAGAGCGCGCCTGCCGATATCGAGGTGGTGCCGACTCTCTCACGCGAGATATCTCCCTGGAGGGACCTCAGGAGCCTTGGGCGCGTAATCTCGATACTGCGGCGCTTCAGGCCGCACATTGTGCACACCAATACGGCAAAGGCGGGAACAATCGGGCGGATAGCAGCGCTGGCTTCGGGCGTTCGCAACACGGTGCACACTTTCCACGGCCATATTTTCGCCCACTATTTCGGCAGGCTCAAGACCCACGCCTTCGTGAGCCTGGAGAGGGCGCTGGCGCACGGTACGTCAAAGATAATCGCCGTCACCGCGCAGCAGGTGCACGACCTTGTCGACAAGTACCGGATTGCGCCCGCGTCCAAGGTTGTGGCAGTGCCGTACGGCCTGGAGTTGTCGGCGTTCCTGAACTGCGAGAGCAGGCGTGACGCGCTTCGCTCGCAGCTTCCGGTCGGGCGCGGCGATACTGTGGTGGGGATTGCGGGCCGGCTCTATCCGATAAAGGCGCATGATTTCTTCATCCTGTCGGCGGCCAGTCTGCTTGAGCGCCGAAGAGATGTGCATTTTATCATTGTGGGGGACGGCGATGAGAGGGCGCACCTGGAGCGCCTGGTTCGAGAGAAGGGCGTCGGGTCAAACGTCCACTTCCTCGGCTGGCAGAAGGACATGGCTGGCGCCTATGCCGCCATGGATGTAGTTGCGCTTACCAGCCTCAACGAGGGCTCGCCCTTCTCGCTTATCGAGGGGATGGCGTCGGGAAAGCCGGCAGTCTCGACGCCCGCAGGCGGGGTGCCGGACCTTTTCGTTGAGCCGCGGCGCGAGGGAGGCCTGCGGATCGCCCGCAACGGGATACTTGTTGACAGGCGTGAGCCCGCGCTCTTCGCCGACGCACTGGAGCGGCTGGTGGACAACAGGCAGCTCAGAAGAGAGATGGGGAAGGCCGCGCGGGAGTTCGCAGGTTCGCACTTCAGGCGCGAGCGGCTGCTTGCGGACATGGAGGATCTGTACCTGAGCCTGCTGCCGTGGGCGAAATCGCGGTAGCAAGACGACGGGGCCTGGTGTAGAATTGTCAGTCCAGGGATGGTGCACGGGTATATGATAGAGCACAAGACCATCATTATGGCAGGAGTTCTGGCTGCGGGGCTGTCGGTTGCGGCTGTGATTGCGGCGATGCGCCTTGCGCGCCGGCTGGGCATTGTGTCCAAGCCCGGGGCAGGGCGCTGGAGCAAGAAGGAGACGCCGCTTCTGGGCGGTGCGGCGGTCCTTGTGGCATTTGTCGTCTCGTATCTTGTCTTCGGCTCACCTGACGGGCGCATGATTTACATCCTGACAACTTCGTGCTTTCTCTTTCTGCTGGGCCTCCTTGATGACCTGCGCGGGCTGCGCCCGAACATGAAGCTGATAGGGCAGGGTGCCGCGGCGTGCCTGCTCATCTACGGCGGAGTGTACGTGAATATATGGTTTCCCATTATAGGCATTCCACTTTCCATCGCGTGGTTTGTAGGGATGTCCAACGCGGTGAACCTGCTCGACAACATGGATGGAGTGGCATCCGGTGTGTGCGCGATATCGGCTGGGGTACTGGTGTTTCACGCCGCCTCCGCCGACTGCGCCGAGATAGCG
>DAOVDS010000438.1 GCA_030669415.1 bacterium | reverse complement strand
CAAAAATATGGTTTTGAAAATAGCAAAGGGCAAGGAAAAGCCCGAAAGTTTGAACGTGCGAAATGCGCCGTCCGGCCGGGCGAAGATGCTCGATGAATTCGCCAGGCGTTCAAAGGCCGCGAACGGCGCGGAGATAATCTTTGCGTACGAAGCGTCGAGCCTGGGGTTCGGGCTGTACGACGAGTTGACGGAAGCGGGTTACAGGTGCCATGTGTTTGCGCCGACGAAGATACCCGGGACGGTCAAACAAAGAAAGAACAAGACGGACGAAAAGGACGCGGAAAAGATTCTGGACGTTCTTCGGTCTCACGTGCTTGCGGGAGCGGAGCTTCCGGACGTGTGGATTCCGGACAAACAGACGCGTGACGACCGTGAACTTGTGCGTGCCCGGATAGACGTTGCAGATAAAGCCGCGAGGATCAAGGCGCAGGTAAGAAGTCTGCTGAAGCGCAACGGCAAGAGGAAGCCGAAGGAAGCAGGTGACAGTTGGAGCGTACCATTCCGCAGTTGGCTGAAGTATCTGGTCGAGTCGGAAGAAGAATTGGGATGCGGCGCAAGGTTTTCGCTCGGCAGTCTGATCGAGCAGATCGAGTTTTACGAGGGCCGGCAGAAATGTTTGGACGGTGCGGTCAAGAAGTTGAGCCGGGAGGAGCGGTACGCCGCCCAGGCGAAGGAGTTGATGGACATGCAGGGCGTGGGGATTATGACAACGATGACGTTTCTGACTGAGGTTGGATTGATGTCCCGGTTTGCGAGCCGTCGGAAATTGGGCGCTTATCTCGGGCTTGTACCGTCGAGCAGGGAGAGCGGAGAGAGTTCCGACCGGAAGGGTCACATAACGCGTCAAGGTCCGTGGCGGGTGCGCAAGGTGCTGTGCCAGGCGGCGTGGAGCAGCATCCGCCATGACAGCGCGAGCAATGCGTTTTATGAGCGGTTGGTGGCGAAGAATCCGAAGCACAAGAAGATAGCGGTGGTGGCGCTGATGCGTCATCTTGCGGTGCGGATGTGGCACCGTGCGCTCGACGTGGAGAAGGAAGTTTCAGGCGAGGCGCGTCGCATGCCTTCGTCGAGTCGGCTCCGACGAGCTGTGTGAGGACCCATTCTCGCCGCGTCGGCGAAGACACGCGGCGCTGCGTTCAAGCGGAAAAGAGGCAAATTGAACAAGAACGGAGAAAAGGGAAAAGGTAAGGAATAAGGAAAAGGTTTGAAGGTTTACATTGAATCGCCGCAGATCACGAAGGGGACGGGACCGGTTGTGTCCTGGGTAAGACCCGTCACAGAGTATGGTCCGTCCCCGGCGATTCGGTAAACTAGTCTTTCCGCTTGCCGGAAACGACTGAATAGCAGACTGCGCGAGATCAATGGCGACTACCAAACCCTGTTCCGAAAAAAGGCCTTGACAAATATTTACATAGCAGAGCACGGAGAAAATAAATTTAATACATGGCTTTTCTTTACCTCTGTGCTCTGGGCCTGCCCCTGTTTGACCGGGACGGTCAAACTAGGGTACTGTGTCTCCGTGGTGAAAATTTATTATTGTAAAGGAGTTGCCATGTTGCTCGAAGGCAAAAACGCAATCGTCACCGGCGCCGCAAGAGGCATCGGCGCTGCCGTCGCCAGAGCATTCGCCGAACACGGCGCGCGCGTCGTGTTGGCCGACATCGCCCCCGAGTGTGAGCAGACGGCGACGGAAATCGCATCCGCCACCGGCGCCGAAACCTACGCGGTCCCCACCGACGTGAGCGACCCCGCCGCGTGCGAGGCGCTCGTTTCGAAATCGGTCGAACGTTTCAGCCGGTGTGACATCTTGATGAACAATGCCGGCATCATCGTGCCGGGCTCGATCCTCG
>DAOVDS010000405.1 GCA_030669415.1 bacterium | reverse complement strand
CGCACCTGCCGGCGGGACAGAAAACTCGTCCTTTAGCGTTCCTGTTCAGCCACTGTCTCACAGTCCTCTTCGAGCGCCGCCTTGTTTCTCTCGTACCAGTCAAGGTAGGACTGACCATTTCTGCCGTAATCCACACCTGTGATATTCACAAGAGCGCTGTGCACGAAGTCGCATACCGGGTCATGAGCATGCAGCAAGCTGGCGAGCGCCGGGACCGCCTCGCACCCCCCCATCCTGCCGACCACACTTGCCGCTACACACAGGGAGGCTTCCTTCCAGTACCCTTGCGCATCCTCGGGCGGGTCGAAACTGCCCTCAAGCACTCCGATGAGCAGCCTGAGGGCTTCCGGGTGGTAGTTCTCGCCAAGCGCCCTCATGGAGGCCAGCCTTACATCGAGCACCGGGTCGGACAGGCCCTTTCCGAGAAGCCCGAACCTCGCCTCGTCGTTGAGCTTGCCTGCCTCTCTGACTGCCCGCAACCTCGCTTCAGGACGGCTTATCTCGTATTCCGTCTCGAATGCGCAAAGGCCCAGCCTCTTTTCGAGTTCCGAAAGGTACTTCCCGGCATTGTGTTTCTGCTGCGCGGAGGTCGTCGGGTCGGTAAGCACCAGGGTCAGCCAGCGCACCGCAACCGCGTTACCCTTGCGGGCGGCAGCCACAGCCGCCTCGTGACGCTGATTGCCCGTCGCAGCCTGGAAAATCGTATCCATGACAAGCTCGGAGTACGGAGTGTCCATCTCGAGCACTGCCAGAATAGCCTGTGCCCTGCTGTAAAGGCGGCGCCTCTCAAGCAAATCCTCGATGAAAAGCGCAAAGCCCTCATCCGGGAACCGGGCAATCGCCTCGAGCGCACACTCCTGGTATCTCTTGTCCCGCAGGACCTGCGTGAGGAAGCGTGTTGTCGGGTTGTCGCCTCTCAGAACATCCCTGTGCCTTGCAGCTATCTGAACCACCCTCTTCACGCACTGTCTGCGTTCGGAAGGATTCTCCCCAAATACCCTGGTCAGGTAGGCCGCGTCCTCAAGGTCGCCGACAGAGCCGATAATCTCATACGCGAGGGCGCGGTGCTCCCAGCGCTGGTCTATGTAGCGGTGCAGGTGCTTCGCCGCCTCGATAATTCTCTTATCCACGATTCTCGTCGCGCAGCGATTCGCCTGAAGCGTGTGCGCTCCCGTGAGCTCATATTCGTATTTCACCCCCACGGCAAGCCTGTCAGGGTAATTGATTTCGAGCGACTCCTCCACATACGCTATCTTGTAAGCCCGGGAAAGCCGCCGATTCGCCTCGAAGCTCCTGCTGACAAACCAGACCAGCCCTATGCTCGTCACCAGAACACCCAGCCAGAACACGTACCTGGTGATGGAGCGCCTCTTGCGTGCAGGCCGAACACCACAATATGGACACGGATAGCTCTCTATGTGCCAGCCGCATTTCGCACATTTCATGGCTAACCCTCCCACAAAGACCGGTGCATCCTTCCTGTTTCTTCTCACCTCGATAATACACACAGGCGCTTGACCGGCCATTACTATGGTGGACGAAGATTGTAATGCGTCATTCTGGCAGGTTACTGACGGGTGCGAACCAGGATATGCCTAAGTCCAGGCAGGCCTTAGCGTTGCCATGTTACAGCGGGGAGTCATGCAAAGAGCAAGACCGGGCCGCCGCCTGAGTGCTTACCACGAGACAAATAGAGAAGAATCTGGCGCCTTTCCAGTCCCATTGTCACTTTCGCGCTCAGGCCGCGAGAAGGTCCCGTTACAGAACCCTCAACCCGGTCTTCCTTTTATCGGGAATCCCGGCGAGATACACCCGCCGGAGTTACTTTCTGCGTTTCTCCTCCTTCTCCCTGAGACGTCTTCTCTCTTCCAGCATTTGCCTGCGAGCTTCCTCGTACTCCCGAAGTTGTGCAGGACTGAATATCTCGCGCCGACGCTTCACATCCTCGTTACTGACCGGTTTCGCCACTCGCTCCGGCTCCAGGCCGGCCAGGCCCCCGCTCAGTAATTCGTCCAGCTCTTTCTCCAACTGCCTGCGCCTCGCAGACTCCGACTCCGCCTGCAAGCCCCCGGGCTCGGCCTCCGGCTCAATCTCAGGCTCGTGGCGCACCAGCTTCGGCAGAAACTCCTCGACCTGCGCAATCAGACACTCGGCCAACTCGTCCTGCTGCCTGGCGACCTCCGCTTCGACGCTGACCTGAATCTCGCTCTCCAGCGCCGCGCGGTCAAACGTCTCGGCTTGCGCATCCCCGGCCGGATGAGCCGACCGGCCCAACTCGTAGCCGACTCCCAGAAGAAGCGCTCCGACAATTGCCGCCGCGATTATTTCACCTACATGCATCGAATCCCTCGACTACCGCCACGCAAACATGACAGCGCAAAATCCATACCACGCTGCCCCGGCTGCCGTAACTCCTTACCTGCCAAGAGGCTCCGTTCAGGCAGGCGCGATGCGCAGGCCGGAGAGTGTAAAAACCCCTTTACATGACTGATTTCCACTGCCGCTTTACGGCAGATAGCCGGTTCGTCGTGTTTTCCACTGGCCATCTTTAAAATGCATCCCTTACATACCAAGGACTTACGTCGAGTTTTTAACAAATAACCCATGTGTAAGAAGGGAGATATTTCCCTTTTGCCTCTTCCCAAAGAACAGCTTTTGCAC
>DAOVDS010000080.1 GCA_030669415.1 bacterium | reverse complement strand
ACAGAGAGCCAATCGGCAAAAGCCAATTGATATTTATTCCGGGCCGCAGGTGGCGTGGGTAAACATCCGCGGGCTGAAGCCCGCGGCTTTGGGAATTATCTGTGTGAATCTATGTGAATCTGTGGTTTTGATATGATTTCCCCGGATATGAAATCCGGGGCTTGACCGGTCATGATGTGTTGCAGAATCCCGGGGGTTGTTATTTGTCTATCAGGACGCCGTGTTCGCTGCCGGTGGTTGTGGTGTTGTTTTCCTTGTGGGGGAGGTAGGTGTCCTTGCCCTTCATATCGAGCAGGACGCCGAGGCTGGGGCAGTCGCGCGGGTCGTAGACGTTGCCGTAGCCCTGGCACCTTGAACGCGCACGGTAGAAGTCGTTGCCTTTCAAATCGACAAGCAGGCCGAGGGCGACATCGTGGCCCGCACCCTGCGCGAGCGTGCCGGACGAGTAGGAGTCATCGCCCGCGGCGTCGAAGAGGTATCCTGCCGCCCAGTCGTGGCCGAGCCCCTGCGATACGCCCAGGTACGCGCTGTAGCGGTCGTTTCCCGCCCAGTCGATAAGCGAGCCGACGGAGAGGTGAATGCCCGCGCCCTGCGAGTAGCGGCCTGCAAGGTAGACGTCATCCCCGGCCTCGTCGTAGAGCACACCGAGCGCGTACCAGTAGCTCGAGCCCTGGGAGAAGTAGTCGCCGATGTAGAAGTCGTGTCCGGCGAGGTCTGCGAGAACGCCGATGCCTCCGTCGGCGCCGGGCGCGCCTTCCCAGGGCCGGAACCCGTAGCCGAAGCCCTGCGAGCGGCTCAGGCAGGAGCGCTTCGGAGCGCGAGAGTCGGGAATTTTGCAGCATGCGCGGTAGGTGTCATTCCCGGCGGTGTCAATTACGGCACCGAGACCTTTGGGCAGGCCGAGACCCTGCGACAGGTCGTTTGCGATGTAGGAGTCGTTGCCTTCGGAATCCTTGTCCTCGTCCTGCCCACCCTTGCCGGGCTGGGTATCGAGCAGGAGGCCAACGCCGAATATCGCGGCGCCCTGGCAGGCCGAGTCGGCCTGGTAGAGGTCGTCACCGGCGAAGTCCGCAAGCACGGCCACGCCGACGGAGGCCCAGCCTTGGCAGGAAGTCTTGCCCCTGTAGATGTCGTTTCCGGTGAAGTCGAGAAGAACGGCGAGGCCGCAGTTGGCGCTGCACGGGCCGGCAGTCCTGCCGAGGTAGGTGTCGTCGCCGGCGTAGTCTATTACTACGGCGAAGGGCCTTTCGGTTGTGGCAACGGCGGCGCTGTCTACGTATATGTCGTCACCGCCGAGGTCTATTATTAGCGCGGCAGGTTTGCGGTAGATGTTGGCGCCTTTGTTTCCGACAACCACGAGGCCGAAGTCTGTTTCCTGATACAGGAGGACTTCGCCATCGACGCCGGGGTGTTCCTTGACCGGTTCCAATCCCTCGAGGCGTGCCGCCATGCAGCCGAGGTTGTAGGGGGTGAGCCTGTCGAGAATGCAGAGCGCGGCGTTTACGAGTTTCGAGTAATCCACCTGCGCGGCGAGGGAAAGCATTTCTTCGGTCTCTTTGTTGGCAGCTTCTTTGTCCTCCTCCTCTTCTTCGTCATCTTCGTCGAGCTTCAAGCTCAGCTCGGCGAGGCGCTTTCGACCTTCCTCGCCGATTGCGGCAAACGCGCCGTTGAGGTGGCTTGCGGCAAGGGTGAAGGCATCGAGGAGGTGCGAGGGCATGAAGGCGTTGTCGTTGAAGCGCTCCTCGTTAGTGGTCTGGATGTCGAGGATGGCGGCGCATTCGCGCACGAGGCCGGAGATGTTCTGGTTAGTGCGGTTGAAGTGGCGCGTCATGCGGTCGGAGACCTGCTGGGAGACAAGGAGGGTGTTGAGGGGGTTCTTGAGGCAGTAGGTTACCTCTTTGAGGCGGAACGGGTTGGCGAGCTCCTTTTCGCCCACGGTGGTCTTGTTGAGTGCGAACATTGATGTGGCGGAAATCTGGCTGACAGTTTTCAGGAAGGGGTCGAAGATGTTTTTCTCGCGGAGCGTCTTTTCAAGAAGGGAGAGCTCCTGCTCCTCGTCGAAGGTCATTTCCGCGTGGCCTGGAACAGGCATGAGCACTGTCTCGCGCTTCCCGACGGTAAGCTCGACTTCCTTTTCGGCACCGTCGCGCAGGATGGAGAGCTTCACGACCTGCCCGGGTGTGAGTTTCGCGAGCCTTGTCGAGAGCTCCTTTACCGCCTTGTCCCCTTTTTCAGTCAGGGCCTTGCCGTCAAGCGCGGTAATGACATCGCCTTTCTTGAGGCCCGCCTTTTCCGCCGAACCATCCTCAACGGTGCGCAGAATAAGTGCGCCTGATGCGTCTTTCTTGCCGCCGTACTCCGTGATGTCTTTTGCGAGCTTGCCGAGCCGGAGGCCGACGAAGGGCCGCACTGCGGGTGCCATTATCCGGGAAGCATCCTTTATGTTGAGGTTGAGCCTGAAAAAGTCGGCCATCCTGGTGAACTTTTTCGAGAGTCTTGGCGTGACTGTTTTGCGCTTCCACGGGAGTTGGATAGGCTCGACTGGCGGAGGCCCCGGCTGCACTTGCTGCTCGCCGGTATCAGGAGGCGGGCCGGGCGGCGGGGGCTCGTGCTCCTGTGCGAGTATCACGACGGGCAGAATTGCGAGAGTTATCAGGACAGCGAAAGCGGTCGTCTTCACGGCATTCTCCCGGGTTAGTGGCGCATGTCCTCCAGCTCATCGAGGATGAGGAAGTTCCATGCACCGCTGCCAAGCAGTGCCATGATAAACAGTGCGGATGCCACAAAGCCGCTGGTGGAAAACCCCAGAAGTATCCAGGCAAGGAGGGTGTCAAGCGCAGTGTAACCTGCAATGAGCATCGCGTTGTAGTCGTTTCGCCCTTTTGCGAGAACGGCCCAGGCGAGCTTGTATGTCACGAGGGGAGTGAAGATCGCCGCGAGGAACCACAGGAGGCAGCGCATCCACCGCGAGGAGGACCACATCCAGAGGCGCAGGTAGGTCAGCGAGAAAAGCGACTTTCCAAGCGTGCTTTCGACAGTTTTCCGGGTGAGCTTGCCGCTGGCGCTGTCCTGGAGCTCGTAGTCAATCACGAGGTGGAGTTCTTCGTCAGTATCGGTGAACTTGCCCACGGCGTAGAGGATTGCATCCGCGCGAGACCTTTCGGCCAGCACTTTGGCTTCGTCGGGCTTGAGAATCTTCCTGACCTTGGAGAAGAACCAGTCTTTTACCGACTGGCCCGCATCCTCGGTGAACTTGGGCTTGACGAGCTCGACCTGCCCCGATTTCTCAAGAGTGCTCTTTATGACATACGTGATTCGGTTGTCAGGGTCCCCGGCGAGCAGGAGTTTGCGCGGCTTCTCCTGCGTGCCGGCCACTTCCGAGGCAAGCTTACTAACGGCCGCTTCCAGGACGTGCTCGCGGTAGTAGTCGAACTCTTTGGGTGGCCCCTCGGAAGTGAAATACCTGTAACCCAGGTACACGCCGAAGATGGCGAGCACCACGATGAGCATCTTGCCTATCCACTTGGCTGCGGCACTTGAAAACACTACTACACCGTTACTACTGAGATCGTACGTTCTCGTTTACGTCTATACTTCCAGAATACAGGAAACTCAACAGCTATTTTCAAAAGTGGCAAGCCACTACTCTTGGTCCTCCTCCCAGACGTAAATGTCCTGAGCCATTTCATCGACGGGAATGGAGTACAGGTGCCTCGCGGTGTGGTCAATGTCCCAGAAGAAGATTCTGTGTCCGGAGTAGGATGACGCGAAGACGAAGTCCCCTGCCCCATCGACCCACCGCAGGAAGTCCGGGCTCATGTACTGCCTGACTACGCCGCTGAGCGGGTCGAAGGCGGTGACGGAATAGTCGCGCGCCCCTATCAGGATAAACCTGCCCTTGTCGGTATTCATCTTGCCGACGGAGTAGATTGTGCCCTGCCTGCGAAGCAGCACTTTCGCAGCCTGGTGGGGGTATTCGATGGGCCAGTGCAGCACTTCGCCATCCTGGTCGCCGGCGAAAATGGAGTCGCCCGCCACGAGCAGGGCTGTTATGGGAGCGTGCCCGTCGCGGTAGACGGCTTTGATTTCGGACGAGCCCGGCTCGAATGCGTACACTTGCGTGCCGCTCGAGAAGTAGACAATCTGCTTGTGGACACAAACACCCCGCGTGAACTTGCCGGCGCGCGAGATTTTCGGGAACACGGGGCGCCCGGGCTCTTCCTCGCTCTCCCAGCTCAGCAGGCCCAGCTCGGAGTGGGAAGCGTAGACTGTCCCACCCGCAAGTGCCACGGAGTTGAAACCGCCGCGTGGTCTGCCGCTTGTCTCAATGTAGAACTCCGCGGAGTAGCTGCCTTGGACAGACACGAGGTACACACCTCGCTGCGCGCCAACAGCGACAACCGGCTCGCCGGCGCGCTCGAGGATAATCGCCGAGCGGGCGAAGCCCATGTTCTCAGGGAGCAGGTAGAGCTCGTCCGGGGTTGCGGGCTCCTTCGAGTAGGGCACGTAGGTAGTCGCCCCCTTGCCGGAGGCGACCAGCAGGAGCTTGGCGCGCGAGGCGGTGAAATGGGCCTTGCCCAACTCAATCTCGGCTGCCACGTTCGGGTCAACCCCGACCGCCTTGAGCGCCTCGATATGTTCGAGCCTCTTTTGCATCTCGAGCTCGTCGAGCTTTGAGCGGGAGCGCAGGGCCTCTTCTCTGCCCTTTATTTTTGAGCGCTCCTGCTGCAATTGCTCGAACTCTGGGCAGTTGAAGTCCAGCCGCGCCAGCGCGCAGAAAGTGAGCCCGCCGAGGTAGAGCTGCTTCTTGAGTCCCGTCTCAAGCGTCTCGCGCAGGTCCGCCAGCACGGGCATCTCGCAAATCCGGTCCGCGTTGCGCTGCGAGACGAAGGTCCTGAGCACCTGCTCGACGCCCTCGCCAAGGAATGTGTGGATGTCGTCCGCGCGCACCCGGTTCTTGCCTTTGAGCAGGTTCTCAGCCACCTGTTCGATGTCGAAGTCGGTCTCCCCTGCCATGAACGTCAGAAGCAGCCTGCAATCGCTGACGTAGCCTTCTGCGGTGACCAGCCCGTGAGCTGTAAAGTCCAAATCAAATTTGCGCGTCTTTACAAGTGTCGCACCGGCAAGCCCGCTCACCTCTGAGCCCTCCGGCTTGACGACCTTCTTACCCTTGGGCATTGCGACAAGCGCCTTGCACAGCGGCGGCACCTTCAGGTATTTCTTCAACAGGCCCGGGAGGTCTTCGGAGCCGAGCCTGCGGGCTATCAGCCTGCCGTCATCCAGCCATTTTTTCTCGTTGAACGTGCTCATAGAAAAAACCTGTACTTCGCCCGGCCGATAAGGGCGCACTCGCCGTTGCGGCGCAGTTCCATCAGTGCGGCCCGGGTCCTGTGCTCCCACTTCTTGTCGGTTTTCGAGCCTTTCATCAGCTCGAAATCGTCCGGCCGCAGCAAGTTGAACTTCTGCCTGTGCACAAGCACAAGCTGCTTGACCTTATCGAGCGCGGCAACCTCGATACCGTTCTCTACAACTACCACTCTAACGCTTTCGGCGTAGCTCTCGTCGGGCATGGCCCCTCCCCGCCGCCATGGTAGGTGAATTATATGTTCCGGCGCTGCCCGTGTCAAGCTGCAACACGCCGGAGCACAGTTAACTGTGCCAGATTCGCAAGACAAACCGCGGCGCAAACGCACTTTGTGCTTGCACTCTGAGCCTTTCGGTCATAAATATACACAGTTACGAAGATTTTGCAGTTCGAGCGCACGGGTTTGACAGCATTGACTGAGAGTTCCCATACAGAGGAAGAACACGCGTACGACCGGCTCACTCCCCAGGAAGAGGCGGCGCTGGTTGAGGCGTGTACCGCCGGCGATTCGCGGGCCTGGCGAGAGCTTGTGGATACCTATGGGCCGAGGGTCTACAGCGCCCTAAGGTATTTCCTGCGCGCCTACCGCGAAAGTTTTCCCGAGGAGGATGCCCTGAATATCTACCAGGAGATGTTCCTGGACCTTTGCGGCAACAACTTCCGCAAGCTCAAAACTTTCCACGGCGGCGGGAAACTTGCCACATGGCTCTTCACTGTGGCGCGCAGGCAGTGTCTCGACTACGTACGCGCAAGCACCCGCAGGAAGAGAATTCGCCCCGCACTCACGGGGCCCGAGGTGCTTGATTTGGGGACTCCACTGTCGCACCGCGCGGACCCGCTTGCTGCAAGCGAGAACAGGGAAGCTGTCCTGAGCGCGCTTGACCGCCTCGATACGAGGAGCAGGCTCTTGCTTGTCCTCTTCTACTTCGAGGACCTTTCATACGAGGAGATAGCGAAGGTCATCGGTATTTCAGAAAACTCCGTTTCACCCATGCTCAGGAAGGCGAGAGAGGATGTAGGAAAAATTCTGCGCGAATAGTCCCGTGGCTGGAATTCCTGCTTCCCGAAAAAAACTGTAAAAATGATGCAATCTTAGAAAGAAAAACAAACTACGGAGTCCGAAAAGGGCGTCATAATATGCAGAAGAGGTAGATTGTGGAAGAACATCTATACTGCTATACTCCAGAAGAGATGGCGGCCTTTGTCGAAGGCGGCGCGGAGCCCCGGTCAAAGGCTGTTTTCGAGAACCACATCCTCGAATGTGCCGACTGCCGGCGCGAGTGGATTGAGATTTCGCTCGCTCGAAACCTGCCCGCAGAACAGCCCCCGCGCGAAGTCCAGAATGCCATCAAAGCTGCGCCGGCAAAGGTAGATGCCCCCTACGTGAAGCGTTACGCCCCCGTAGCGGAGCGAAGCTACACCGGCTCACGCATTGCGGCCTTGATTGCCGCGGTCGCGCTTGTAGCTGTTGTGATAATGCTTGTTTCCTCTATCAACGCGCCTGAGCCTGTCAGGCCGCCCGAGCACTCGGCCGTGGTCCCCGAATCCAAGCCGCTGCTGCCTGAGGAAGAGGACCCGCAGGAAAAGCTGGTTCAGCCGCCGAAGGAGAGGAAGGTAAAAGGCCTGCCGGTTCCTGCGCCGGAAGAGGAAGTCAAGGTTGTAGAGGAACGCGAGCCAGAGGTACAGGAGAAGGTCGTCAAGGCTGGGCCCGCTGTACCGGAAAAGGAACCGGAAGTCGAGGTGCCTGAAGAAAGGGTCGTCAAGCGGACTGGACCCCGTTCGGTACTCGATCCTGCAGACGCTGAGAAGAAAGCCGGCCCGGGGCCGAAGCCGGACGCTGCCGGGGAGAAGCTGGCCCTCAAGCTGGCCCGCGACGATGCTGACATTTTCAGAAAACACTACCGGCATGCGCTTATGAGTGCGAAAACCCAGGAGCAGGAACTCATAAAGCAGGCCAAGCAGCAGGCGAAGAAGTACGACCCCATAATGGGCCGCCCGCCCACCGGAGTTCCAACACCCACGACGCCCAAGCCTGCGCCCGGCGCGGAGCCTAAGCAGGACCCGGCGCCCAACCCCAACGCGCCTGCACCGCTTCCGAGAATTGACAAGCTGCGCAAGGAGGGGAAGCTTCCACCTGAGGAGGACCCGTCGGCGCAACCCAAGGAACCCGAAGGGAACCCGAACACCCCTGCCCCGCTGCCCAGGATAGACAAGCTGCGCAAAGAAGGGAAGCTACCCCCTGAGAAAACTGATGACCCCAAATCCGACCCCAAGGAAGAGCCAAAGGAAGACCCCAAGGCCGACCCGAAACCTGAGCCGAAGAAGGGCGAGGAAGACCCGCGTGCGCCGTCTCAGCCGGACCCGGCCGCACCCGCGAAACGTGGCTTGGCCCAGGTTCCTGAAGTCTCGCCTGAAGAGCTCAAGAAGGCGGGCAAGGAAGCGGGCATTGAGCCCGTGTGCGTACCGGGCCTCAAGAAAGGCGTCCTGCTTGCACTGGCGGCGGTTGTGGAAGATTCCACCAAGAACAAAGTCCTGCACCTTTTCTACTACTTCGGTTCCGGCGGCTTCTCAGTATTCGAGCGCAAGACCGCCCGGATAGACAAAAAGAAATCCTATCAGGTCCACTATAACGGCAAGGGCAAGACCCGGAGTCTCATGTGGGCCGCGGGCGGACGAGAGTTCATCCTCGTAGCGCAGAAGCTCTCCAAGCGTCAAATGTACGCAATCGAAGCCTCGGTGCGAGACCTCCTCAAGTAGCCCTATCTGCTGCGCTGGCTTTGGCGGGACAAGCTGACTTTAGAACAGCGCAGCAGTTCTGTCGCCTCATTGCCGTCATCACCAGGCAGAAGCACTTGAACTACATCTCTGTTCCCGCTCGCAAGCGTATAGTAGAGTGGGGTGCGCCCCCGGACATCCCGCACGTCAATACTCGCACCGCCGGCAAATTGCAGCAAGCACAATGCTGCCACCGTATGGACAGGACGAAATTGACTTTGAGAGCAGGAGATGTTATATTGTGTTAGACAATACTTAGGGAACACGGAAAGTTACCTTCGCGCAGAGGAGCAGTGCGGTGAAACGATATTTTCTGCCTGTAAGCGCGCTTGTGTTCGGGGCCTTGCTGATAATTGTCCTGACTGCCTGGGGGCTCTCAGGTGCGCAGGCCGACGGTGAGAAAATAAGCTGGAAAGAGGCGCAGGCCAAGGATTTCAGCGCAAGCGAAGAGCTTGCAAGGCGCACTATCTACGAGGACTGGAAGAGCCCCAAGGTCAGCAAGAACAGGCCGCTTCTGTTCTATTTCTACTGGCCCACAGAAGACAAGACCAGCGCCACCAAGGAGGTCAAGACACAGGCCGAGAATACTGAAAAAATGGACAAAGTCCTCGGTTCAGACGCGGTCGAGGCGGCCGCAAGGCCGTTTCTGTGCATCAAGGTGAACCTGCGCGACCTGAAGCAGTGGGGCTCGAAAGGCGAGGCGCTTGCAGCGAAATACGGCGTAAGCGAAGCGCCTGCCCTTGTGTTTTTCGACAGGGGGGCATTTCCGCAGGGCGTTACGGAAGAGAGTGCTGCGCAAGCGACACTTGCCGAGAAGCTCAAGTTCGTCGCCGGCATCGGCTCTTCCGGCTCCGGCGATAACTGGACCGATACGGACGCGCTGCAGTTCAAGGATGAAAAAACGCTGAAGAAGCGCAGCGTGTTCGAGGACTGGAAGCAGGCGCGCGAGCTCGGCCAGGCCAAGCCGATGATATTCTTCTTCTACTGGCCTGTAAAGGACAAGAAGAGCACCGACAAGGCGGCCAAGTCACAGGCCGAGAAGACCGAGCAGCTCGAAAAGGTCCTCACCGAAGGCGATGTCCCGGAGCAGCTCGGGCGCTTCTACTGCTTCAAAGTCAACGTAAAAGAGCTCGCAAGCTACGATGAAGAAGGTGCGGCCATCCTGAAAAAGTATCGAGTCAAGAAAGCCCCTGTTCTCGTGGTGTTTGATTACAAGGGGAACAGGCTGCTGAGCATACCTGGCAAACAGAAAGCCAGCACCCTTGCGAAGAAGCTCAAGCAGGCGGCCGACAAGTCCGATAAGCAGCTCAAGAAGTGACTGGTTCGCGTGTCAGAGGAGCAGTGTGAGAAACAGGCTTGAACCGTTCGCGAGAGTGCTTGGCTATCTCGGCTCGATTCACCTGTTCTTCGGCTTCGTCTTTGTCGTGCCGATAGTCTGCGTCCTCCTCTTTCCGGCAAGCCCCAACAAGACGGCACAGGTACTTTCCTTTGTTATCCCCTGCATCTTCACGCTCGCGCTCGGCGGGGCGCTGCGGCGCGCGTTCGGCACGAAACCGCCCGCGTCCGCAAAACAGGCGGCGCTGGTCTGCGTGCTGGGGTGGCTGAGCATCTCGGCTGTGGGTGCGATTCCGTTCGCACTCCAGCTTGACAGGAGCTTCCTCGACGCCTACTTCGAGACCATGAGCGGCTTCACCACGACCGGGATAACGATGCTAAGCGGGCTCGACGGCATGCCGCGCTCCATACTCCTGTGGCGCTCGTTCATACAGTGGCTCGGCGGGCTGGGTATTCTCGCCTTCTTCCTCGTCTTCATGTTCTCAGGCAGCGGCGCGCACCGCATCTTCACCGCCGAGAGCCACAAGATACTCGCCAGACGCCCCGTGCCGGGCCTGTTCAGCACGCTGAAAGCACTGTGGTTCATCTACTGCCTGCTGACCGCAGCCTGCGCGCTGGCGCTTCTCTTTGGCGGCATGTCCCTCTTTGACGCCGTATGCCACTCCTTCACCGCCGTGTCCACGGGCGGCTACTCAACCCACGATGCAAGCGTCGGCTTCTACAACTCGGCGGTGATTGAATACATCCTCGTGGTGTTCATGCTCCTTGGCGGCATCAACTTCCTCGTGCATTTCCGCCTGCTGCGCGGCGAGTTGCGCGCGCTCTACGATTCATTCGAGATACGACTGCTCTGGCTGATTTTTATCGGCGCGACCACAATCGTCATGCTTGAGCATATAGACAAGGTTCCAGGCGACTCGGCCGGGGCGAGCTTCAGGTATTCCATCTTCCAGGTCACTTCCATCCTGACCACGACCGGCTTCGCCACGAAAGACATAGGCTCGGCCTACTTCGGCGCGGGTGCGAAAATGCTGTTTCTCGCCCTCATGGTTATCGGGGGCTGCGTCGGCTCGACCGGCGGCGGCATCAAGGTGCTGCGTGTGGGAATCCTTCTCAAGATGCTCAAGAGGCAGGTTCTGAGAATAATTTACCCAAGCAGGGTCAGCGTGCAGTTGACGCTCGACGGCAGCACGGTGGAGTCCGAGGAGCTTCACCGCGTGAGCACCCTGTTTTTCGGCTGGATACTGCTGCTGTTTGTCGGCGGGCTCATAACCGCGTTGCTGTCCAACCACGGCGCGATTGAAAGCGCATCGGGGATGTTCAGCGCCCTGGGCAATATCGGCCCCTGCTACATAAGCGGCGCGGATATGACGGCGCTTCACCCCGTCGTCAAGCTCACATATATCCTTGGAATGCTCGCAGGAAGGCTTGAAATACTGCCTGTCCTTCTGCTATTCTCACGAAAAGCATGGACTTGAAAGCCGCGGGCTTCAGCCCGCGGATGTTCGGAAGCCCCGGACTTCAGTCCGGGGGTGGCGTAGCCACTTTTGTAAATGTGCCTGTGGCACCGCGCCGCCTGCGGCGTGGAATGGAAGTAAGCACGGAGAATCATTATGTACATAGTAATCGCGGGTGTGGGCGCTGTGGGTGAGCGGCTTGCCGCAAAGCTCTCGCAGAACAGGCATGATGTGGTCGCAATTGACGTGAGCGGCGAAATCTGTGACGAGCTTGCCGCACGCCACGGCGTCGTTGCCGTTCGCGGCAGCGCAACCGACATAGGCGTCCTTGAAGATGCCGGCCTCAAGAAGGCGGATGTTGCCATCGCGCTCATGCCGGGTGACGCGGACAACATAGCCTTCGCACTGCTGGCAAGGCATTTTGAAGTGCCCAGGATAATGGTGCGGATGCGGGATTCGCGATACAGCACCGCCTACGAGAAGGCGGGCGCGACAAACATAGTGGACCTGGCTGACCTTTTCGTCGAGAACATGATACTGGATATCGAGCAGCCGGACTTCGTCAGGGTGGCGACACTGGGCGGTGGCAAGGCTTCCATAGTCATTGTAAAAATACCCAACGGCTCCAAAGCGGACGGCAAGACCATAGCTGACATCACCCGCGAAGAGGATTTCCCCAAGGACTGCGTGGTGGCAGGGATATACAGGACAGGCACGCAGGAGTTCGTAATCCCCCGCGGCGACCGGAAGTTCAAGGTAGGCGACAGTATTTTCCTCGTCGCCGACACCGCCGACATCCGCAAAGCGGCAAACTACCTCGGCGTAAAAGTTCCAACACGAAAGCTGTAGAAGAAGGAACCACAGATTACACAGATTTCACCGATTTTTTTGACAATAGGGTTAGCCGGCGGACTTGTCCGCCGTGTAATACCGCACCGCGTGTGAAATAACTTCGCAAAAAAAGGCTTGGTTCACATGACGAAGCGCGAAGGTAACACAAACAGTATGTCATTGCGAGCGGCGGCCCCGCAGGGGCTTTTTCAAGAGTGGCTGCGCCACCTCCTCGCAATGACAAATCGGAAAGACTGACAAAACCTGGAGTAAGAGACATGAGAAAGATGCTGATATTCGTGCTCCTCGCCCTGTCTCTTTCTGTAGCCCACGAGGTAGCAGCTCAAGAGAATCAGAGCGATTTGGAGAAAAACATCCAGAAATTGAGGAAAGACCTGAAAAACAAGGACCCACGCGTCCGCGAGAGTGCAGTAAGGGCATTGGACAGCGTAGGTGGCAAGAAGGCGGTTGAGCCTCTGATTAAAGCGCTGGAAGATGAGGATGCATTTATCCGCTACTGCGCGGCAGACGCATTAGGCAAGATAAGCGACAAGAGAGCTGTTGAGTCTCTCGCCAAGACGCTGGAAGACGAAGACTGGTATGTCCGCGAGAGGGCTGCCTGGGCACTCGGCGAGACAGGCGACAAGGAGGCAGTCAAGCCTCTCATCAGGGCACTCAAAGATGAAGACCAGCGGGTCTGTTTGCGAATCGAGAATGCCCTGATACAGATAGGCAAGCCTGCTGTTGAAGCTCTCATCAAGTCCTTAGAATATCCGGGTGTTCGCCTCCAGGTGGTCTACGTATTAGGAGAGATAGGCGACTCCAGGGCGGTTGGGCCTCTTGGTGAGGCGTTGAAAGACAAGAGCAAGGACGTCCGCCGCAAGGCCGTACTCGCACTGGTAAAGATAGGGGACAAGAAAGTCCTCGATCCTCTTACTGCGGCTTTGAAAGACAAGGATGGCAAGGTACGTGAAGATGCTGCACGGGCATTGGGGAGGATGGGCGACAAGACGACGGTTGAGCATCTAATCAGGGCTTTGAAAGACGACGATTCATCAGTTCGCTCTTGCGCCGCAACTGCGTTAGGAGCGATAGCCGGCAAGGGGGCGGTCAAGCCCCTTGTCGAGGCGTTGAAAGATGAAGCCGCGTGGGTTCGCTGGTCTGCAGCGAGTGCGCTGGGGAAAATAGGCGAAAGGAAAGCAGTCAAGCCTTTGATTGAAACGTTGGAGGATAAGCATTTTACCGTCCGGGTCCATGCCGCCGAGGCGTTGGGAAACATACGCGATGAGAGAGCAATTGACCCGCTTGTTCAGGCAATGAAAGATACAGACAAGTATGGCCGGAGCCCTGCCGCGGAGGCACTGGTCAAGATTGGCGATGCAGCGGTTGTAGCCCTGATATGGGCTCTCAAGGATGTGAATGTGGATATCCGCCGCCACGCCGCGGAAGCACTGGGGAGAATAAGCGGCAAGAAGGGGGTTGAGCCTCTTATTGAGGCGTTGAAAGACAAGCAGAGCAGTGTCCGCCAGCACGCCGCTGATGCACTGGGCAGACTGGGGGACAGGAAGGCTGTTGGACCGCTGATTCGGGCCCTCAAAGATGATGACACAGATGTCCGGCGCTGCGCTGTAACAGCGCTGATGAAGCTGCGTGACCAGAGGGCAGCAGAGCCTCTCATAAACGCGCTGAAAGACAAAGATTGGCTTGTTCGCTCGTCTGCTGCGGCAGCGCTGGGAGTGATTGGTAACAGCAAGGCGGTAGAGCCTCTCGTGGTGGCGCTGAAGGACCAAGAACGGCATGTGCGCTATTGTGCCGCGACAGCACTGGGGCAGATAGCTGATAAGGCGGCGGTTGGGCCTCTTATCAAAGCTCTGGGTGACGAAGAGCCGAGTGTCCGGCTCTCTGTCATGGACGCATTAGGCGAAATAGGAGACACAAGAGCGGTCGAGCCTCTGACCAAGGGTTTGAAAGACAAATTCTCATCTGGCCGCATAAGGGCCGCAACAGCGTTGGGGAAAATAGGCGACAAGAAGGCAACCGGGCCGCTTATTGAGACGTTGAAAGATGACGACGAGTTTGTCCGCTGCAGTGCCGCAATGGCCTTGGGAGACATCGGTGACAAATCAGCCGTTGCGGCCTTGCGAAAGTTACGGAAAGAAGATGAGGAAGAAAGGGCTCAACTTGGTGCCGCCTACGGTTTGGTCAAGATAGAAAACGACGCAGATTCATTGAGATTCCTGACAGGGGCGCTGAAAAATGAAGATGAAAACCTTTGTGCTCTTGCTGCATACTTGTTGGGAATGATGGCCGACCCCAGGGCGATCCCGTGTTTGACAGAAGCGCTGAAAGATGAGAGGTCCTATGTCCGTTCCAGCGTTGTAGACGCGCTGGGTGAGATAGGCCACAAGGATGCAGTCGAACCCCTGATTGCAGTTTTGAGGGACAATAACAGGTACATTCGCGCTCACGCCGCGGCTGCGTTGGAGAAGATAACGGGGCAGGATTTTCGTGAGGACTACCAGAAGTGGCTGGAGTGGTACGAGAAGCAGGGCGGAAAGGATAAGTGACTTGAGATGAGTATCGAGCGAAGTGTTCTGGAAGAAAAGTTCCTCGGCTGCATCTTGGGTCTGGCTGTCGGGGATGCGCTGGGGATGCCGACCGAGTTCCTGAGCATCGACGCGATATACGAGAGGTTTGGCCCTGAAGGTGTGGCTGACTTTGTGGATGGCAGTCACCCGGCGGGGACGTTCACTGACGATACGCAGATGTCGCTTGCGATTGCCAATGCCCTGATTAGAGTCGGAGAGCAGCAACCTATCCAAGAGGCAAGCATTGAT
>DAOVDS010000282.1 GCA_030669415.1 bacterium | reverse complement strand
TGGCGGCTGCCCCTGCGCGAATGCATCGGCGCCAACTACGAGGACAAATGTCAACGTCAACAGCAGAGATAACCACCGGCGATGCGCCATGTCGGGCTCCTTTCGACCTTCGAGAATGTCACCAGCGCTGATTCATCAATTCTAACACGTGGGGCACTGTTTCGTTCCAGGAAATCCTTACATTTCTTTTACACTCCTGACCTGTTGTGTTATGCTGTCTCCCGGGGCGCAGCAGAGCACTGAGCCACCCGCAGGAGCTTCGCCGGATGCAGGAAAAGAGAAAGCCGGACTTCTTCTGTCCCGTGTGCCAGGCGGGTATCAGCGAGGATGACATCCGCGAGGGCGCGGCCATCAGGCGCTACCACGAGGTCTACTGCCGCGAGCACTTCAGGGAAAAATTCCCCGACGAGTGCGAGAACCACCCCGGAACCCTGGTGACGGCGCAGTGCGACCAGTGCGGCCGGTGGGTCTGCGACGACTGCCTCATCGACCTTGCGGGCGAGAAAGTCTGCCAGCGCTGCAAGCCGGCCAGAATCGGCGAGATAATAACGGGCCAGCCCGCTACACAGGTAGTAAGAAAGCGCTGGAAGCCGCTGACTATGGGAAAAGATGCCATCAGGCGCGTCGGCGCAAAGCTGTTCAGACAGCGGTACAAATCTGAGCCGGTGGACCAAGACGGGCTACTGGAGAAGCGCCCGGCGCCGCACGAAAAGAGATACGAGCTGCCCGGCTGGCAGGAAACTCAGCTTGACCTTCCTCGCCAGATGCTGGCGGCGGCGTTGTACACAATGCTAATTCCTTTTGCGAGTGTGTCGGTAATTCTCACGTATCTGAAGTACAAGCCTCTTTTCGACCGCGGAATACTGTCGGGGCGCAGAACAGCTCTCACAGCATACTACTTGGCAGTGACCTCGGTAATCTTGTGGCCCATTATTATCTGTCTGATTATCATTTTGGCAGGCACTTAGCGCAGAAGGACCACGGCAGAATGCAGGAAGAGCCCAAACCACAGTTTTACTGTCCCGAATGCCAGGTCGGCCTGACAGAAGATGACATTCTCGACGGCCTGGCAGTCAGGCGCTACGATGAGGTCTACTGCTACAAGCACTTTAAGGAAAAGTTCCCCAACGAGTGCGAGGAGCATCCCGGCAAGCTGGTCAGCGCCCGGTGCTCCCGCTGCGGCAGGCCCCTGTGCGATGACTGCGCCGTCGAGCTTGTGGGCCGGAAGTTCTGCCGGACGTGCAAACTCGCCAGGGTTCATGAGCTGCGAACAGGTGAGGTCGAGGGGCAGGTAGATGAGTACCCGTTTGAGGAAGATTACCGCCGGAAATCGAGCCTGCCCACGCTGATACTTGTTTTCGCGATACTGGGCCTGGTCATTTGCGGTGTGTTCTGCCTGGTGGCGATTATCATGTATTTCGTGTACAGGCGCAAGGTTGCACGCGGCGAGATACTGCCAAGCAAAATGGCCACCGCGGGGTTTATCGTGGCGATTGTGCCGCTAATCCTGATGATTATCGTCATTATCATCGCCGTTGCCGCGGCAGTTTAGCCCGAACAGCCGGCGTGCTTCCGGGAAAGAGGCGGGTACACGTGACGCCGCCGTGTCTGGCAAAGAAGTACATTTCGTTGACATATCGCCTTCCTGGCGGGTATAATAATAACAGGGCGGGCGCGTGGCGCGATGGCCTGGAGGTACACTGACTTGGACACGGAAGAACTCGACGACCTTTTCGGCCGCATTGCACTCGAGAAAGAGTACATAACCGAGGACGAACTCAAGGACTCCCTCGACGCCAGGCGGCACCTGCGCGAGTTGGGCATCACTGACAGGACTCTCGCCGACATCATGGAGCAGAAGGGGTTTGTCTCCGAGTTCGAGAAGGACGAGATACTCCTGCAGCTTGAGAAGGGTACCGCGTCAGGAACGACTATCCACGGGTATCAGGTGCTGCTCGAGCTGGCGCATGACAAGCCGGGCAGGCTGTACAAGGGATACCAGCGCGCGATGGACCGCACCGTCCTGCTGCGCGTGCTCTCCAAGTCGGACCCGGCCGAGGCGGAGTTGATACCGGCGCTCAAACGCGAGGCGAAGCTGGTCGCGAGGCTCCAGCATCCCGGCATTGTTGTGGGATACGACGCGGGCGAGACGGACGAGGAGTACTTCCTCGTATCGGAGTTTGTCGAAGGGATACGGCTCTCGCAGCTTATCGAGCTCGAGGGCTCGCTGGGCGAGCAGGAAGCGCTCAAGATTGCCCTGAGGGTGGCGCGGGCGCTGGAGTACCTTGACGAGCAGGGCGTTGTGCACCGTGACATTGAGCCGGAGAACATCCTCGTAAGCAAGAGCGGCGAGTCGAAGATAGCCAACTTCGTGCTGGCTGTCAGGGAAAACGAAGTGGGCGGCGCGGCCGGAGAGAACACGCAGACCGCAACTCCATTCTACCTGTCGCCCGAGCAGGCGAAGGGTTTCGCTGACCTCGATGTGCGAAGCGACCTGTTCTCCCTCGGCAGTACCCTCTACCACATGTTTACGGGCCACTTCCCCTTCGGCAGTGACGCCGAGATGGCCATGGCACACATAATAACGAAGGAGACGCCTGACCCGCGTACACTTGTTCCGGAAATATCGCAGCTTGCCGCCGAGCTCGTGCTCAAGCTGATGCAGAAGGAGAAGGAAAACAGGTACCAGAGCGCCACCGATGTTCGCAAGCGCATGGAGGAAATCCTCTCCGTCGAAGTGAGTCCGGGTGCAGCCGCCAAGCCGCGGAAATCCGCGCGCTCCAGGCGCCAGCGGGTCAAGCGGGCCTCGAGGATGTTCCAGGCGCAGGCGGCGACACCACTCAGGCCGGCACCGCCGCCAGTGGCGCCCCTGCCGTCCGTGCCAGCCCCGCCGAGGCCTGAGCCGGCCGCCCCTGCCCATGCCGGGGTGCCCAGGCCCAAGCCGGAGTCGGTGAGGCCGCGCAGCGCCGCGGTCACCGCCGCAAAGACCAGCAGCTCGAACACGGCTATTTTCGCCATTATCGGGATGGTAGTGGCTCTAATAGTGATTATCGCGGTGATATCCAGCCTGTCTTCCGGCGGGCGGCGTACGACCGGGGCGAGCCCGGTACGGATGCCCGTGCCGGGAGTGGGACCGCTTCCGGGGGGCATCGTCGAGCCTGGGCCGGGCAGCCAAAGGGTCTCGGACGTAGTTGGACAGGCCGCGCTTTCAGCGGAGCAGAAAGAGCTTCGCAAGCTCAGGGCGCTTCAGGCGGAGTTCCCCGACTCGCCGGAAGTGATAGCCAAGTACGAGGAATTTCTGGCCAAGGCCAAAGACCCGGAACTCAGGAAGTTCGCCACCGACGCGCGCAAAGCCATGGTCTCGAACTTCTACAACACCGTCCAGGACCAGGGCAAGAAGCTGCGCGACGCGCACCGCTACGCCGCCGCGCTCGAGCAGTACGAGAAGCTTCTGAGCCTTATTCCGGAAACGCAGAAGAGTGCGCTGCAGGGGACGAGGGCGCAGATAGACCAGACCAGGGCGGAAGCGGACATACACTACACGCAGCAGTCTTCGAGGGCCGAGGGGCTCTTTGACCGGGGCGACATTGAAGGTGCCATCGCGATTTACGAGAAGCTGGCCAGGGACTCGCTTGGCGAGCATGCCGAAATAGCCAGGAAGATTGTCGCGCAACGCGGGTTGAAAGTACCCAGGCCGCCGCCAGGTCCCAGAGAGCATCCACCGGGCCCGGGGCCGGAGTTGAAGACGCCTGAGGAAATAGAAGCCGAGGAACGCAAGAAGAAAGCAGAGGCGAAGCTGCGCGCGATGAAGCAGAGGATTGTCGCGGAGCTGCAGGCCCAGGTCGCGGAGCATATTCGCGGCATGCGTATCGAGGCCGCGAGCCGGCTGGTGAGGAAAGCGCTCGAGCAGAAAAAAGACCCCGCGATTATCGAAGGCGTGAAGCAGATAGAGAAGCACCTCAACATGGTAGAGAAGTCCCTGAAGGCTCTCGAAGCTCACATGGACCATCTCTACAAGCAGAACATAGTCCAGCTCTATCTCAAGAAGCGCCAGGTCCTGCTGGGCGAGCTCGTCAAGTACGAGCGGGGCATCCTGATTTTCAAGAAGCGAAACAACGAGACTGTCCAGGTCCGCCTTACTGACATACTCGATGTCGAGGTGGAGCGCTACCTGCTCGAAGGGTTCGGCGACAAGAGCGCCGCGACCTTGCTCAACATGGCGGTCTTCTTTGTCTACTATTACGGGAACAACGAGCTTACCCGCAAGTACCTCGGCCTTGCCCAGGCGGCAGGGGCCGACGTCAAGGAGTACCTGGACCTGCTCAGGGGCGCCAGCTTCGAGGCCGCGCTCATGGCTGCGGAAGAGGACTTGCGCAGAAAGAAGTACTTCTCCGCCTACATGAGACTCTGCAAGCTGCGGGATGATTTCTCGCAGACAGAGGCTTTCAAGCAGCGCAAGGAGTACGTGGAAGAGATAACGAAGCAGGCCTACACTTCCAGCGGCCTCAAGAGGCTCTTTGTGGGCAAGCTGAAGGCTATCCCGCCGCTCTTTGAGGCCTTCTACGACTTCGCGCACTCCTCACAGCTCAATGACTTCAGCGCCCGGGCGTGGGACGCCAAGGGTGCCAAGCTCCAGTCCGAGGTGTGGAGCCTCGAAGACAACATGCTGGCCGGGTCGGGCGAGGGTGCGCTAATCTGGAGCGGGCAGGCGAAGGACGAGCTTGCCCTGTCCTTCTTCGTGGAGCCGATTGAAACGGGGCCTTTTGAGGTCCTGCTCTTCGCCGACCCGTCAAAGCTGTACTCCGGCCGCGCATACGCTTTCGGGTTCTCGGCAACAATTGACGAAGGCGAAAATGCCGAGCCGGAGCATTATATCGCGCTCTGGGACGGCAGGAAGGGCCAGTACAAGTATCTCAAGCGCGGAATAATGAAGCCCGAGCTTGATGAGAAAAAGACCTACCACGTACAGATTATCGCACGGCACAACACGCTGCAGCTCTTTGTAAACAAGAAGCTGCTCGGTGAAGTTAAGGACTCGACCCTCGGCGGCGGCACTGTCGTCCTGCGGGTGAATGGCTCTCTTGTCCGTTTCGACAACCTGACGATAAAGGCCAAGTTCGACGAGAGCTGGCTGCGCAAAGCGGCCAAGAGCGCCAAGTAAAACCACAGAATTTCATATCCGGGGAAAATAAATCCAATGACATTTAGCGGCGCAGCTTGCTGCGCGTGTCTTTTCCGTTCAACCACAGATTACACAGATTAACACAGATTTGCGGTTTGGCCGCTGTCCCGCAGGGACACTTGAAGCCCGCGGCACGGATGGTTCCGGAACCATAGGGAGTAAAGATGTATTTTCTCTGTGGCGAATATTAACACGGCGGACAAGTCCGCCGGTTGGACTTTGGACATTCTGGTTGGTAGGGGAAACGATAGTTCTAAAGAAACAAGTCTCCTTCGCCGAAACATTATTGGGAAAGCTGGCGAAGGAGACCTCAAATGCCATACAAAGTATCGTCAATTCTGGAGCAACTACTTGAGATGTTTTATCAGTACTCAGAAGTTTTTCCAAGCAGC
>DAOVDS010000224.1 GCA_030669415.1 bacterium | reverse complement strand
TCCGCAATGCCCTTGTACCCATAGTATGCCGCTAAGTGCAGTGACGTCCAGCCGTTTCTGTCCACCGCGTTGACATCTGCGCCCTTCGCGATGAGGACTTTCACAACATCCTTGCGTCCACACAATGCTGCATCGTGCAGTGGGGTCTTGCCTTTTTTATCCACCGCGTTGATGTCTGCGCCTTTGGCGATAAGTTTTTTCACCTGCTTTATGTCCCCTTCCCCTGCGGCGATGTGTAGTGTCGCGTCTTCAGGAACCTTATCAGCGGGGGCGCATTCTGCGAAGGTAAGCGATAGGAGACAAATCAACACGATTCCGATTGTCTTTCTCATCACAACATCCTCTCTACCCGCTGGACACGGCAGACAAGTCTGCCGGCTAAATACCCGCGGACTGAAGTCCGCGGCTTTGCAATTTTGAATTTTAGTGGCGTAGCCACACTTCTAAAAGTCCCTGCGGGACAATTTTGAATTTTGCATTTTGAATTTTGCATTTATTTCACTACCACGTTTACCAGGCGCCCGGGCACCACTATCACTTTCTTTACCTCTTTGCCCTCGCTCAGGGCGGCAATCCGCTCGTCCGCCAGCGCGAGCTTCTCGAGGGCATCGCCGGGGGTGTCGGCCGGGACAGTGATGTGAGAGCGCACCTTGCCGTTTACCTGCAGCACAATCTCGACATCCTCGGCCCTGGCAATCTCCTCGTCGTATTCCGGCCACGGCTCGCCGAAGATGGTTCCCCGGTTGCCCACCTTCTCCCACATCTCCTCGGAAACATGCGGTACAAACGGCGCAAGCAGCTTGACAAGTGAAGTCACCACCTCGTGCAGCACCGCCTTCTGCTGCCCCGTATCGGCGGACGAGAGCCCCTGCTCCCTCACGGTATTCAAAAGCTCCATTACCGCCGCCAGGGCCGTGTTGAAGCCGAACTTCCCCTCCATCTCCTGCGTGACTTTCCTTATCGTGGCGTGGAGCTTCCGCCTCACCTGGCGCAGGTTCTTCGGCAGTGTTTTCGAATCGATAGCCTCCGGGCCGTATTCCTTCAGCCAGCCGGCATGGGTAACCACAAATTCCCACACCCGGTGAAGGAACCGCCTCGCCCCGACGAGGTGTTTGCGGTCCCACAGCACGGGCGCATCGGAGGGCGCGGCCAGGTACATGGCAGCCCGGGCCGTGTCCACACCTTCTTCATCCATGATTTGCGCCGGGCTGACCGCGTTGCCGCGTGACTTGGACATGGTAACGCCTTGCGAATCCTGCACCATGCCGTGGTTGAACAGCACCGTGGCAGGCTCATCGCAGGGCAGGCGGCCGTCATCGTACATAACCTTTGTGAAGAACCTGAAGTAAATCAGGTGGCCCGTCGCGTGCTCGTCTCCGCCAATGTACATGTCAACCGGCATCCACGCCTTCGCGGATTCTTTGCTGAACGGCTCGTTTTCGTTGTGGGCATCCAGGTAGCGCATGTGGTACCACGAAGAGCAAACGAAAGTGTCCATCGTGTCCGGGTCGCGCCTGGCCGGCTTGCCGCACTTCGGGCACTTGGTATTTACCCACTCCTGGACATCTTCGAGCGGCGAGCGGCCCTTCGGTATGAAATCAATGTCGCCCGTGGGCAGAAGGACCGGAAGCTCGGTTTCCGGTACCGGCACAAGGCCGCATTTCCCGCAATGAACCATGGGTATCGGCGCGCCCCAGTAGCGCTGGCGGCTTATCAGCCAGTCGCGCAGCCTGTAGTTGACAGCCCGCCTGCCTTCGCCGATTTTTTCCAGGTGCTCGCTCACATCTTCAATGCCTTTTTGCGACGCCGTGCCGTCGAACTGGCCCGAGTTGACCATAATCCCCGGCTCCACGTAAGCCTCCGTCATTGCGTCGGGTGTAAGCTCCTGCCCCTGCATCTCTATGACCACCCGTATCGGAATATCGTATTTCCTCGCAAACTCGAAGTCGCGCTGGTCGTGCGCCGGCACGGCCATCACAATCCCCGTGCCGTAAGTCGCAAGGACGTAGTCGGAGACCCAGAGCTGCACCTTCTCGCCGTTTACCGGGTTTATCGCGTAGCGCCCGGTAAAGACGCCATCTTTTTCCGTCACGGTCGAGGTGCGCTCGATGTCGGTCTTCTTCAGTGCCGCCGCAATGTAGTCGGCAACCGCCTTCTCGTGCTCCGTGCCTTTCGCCAGCTCGCTTGCGAGGTCGTTCTCCGGCGCCACCGCCATGAAAGTCACGCCGAAGAGCGTGTCCGCCCTGGTGGTAAAGACGCTGAATTTCTCGGCGTTCCCCTCTACCTCAAAGTCGATATCCACGCCCTCGCTGCGGCCTATCCACTCGCGCTGTCTCTTGAGTACGTGGTCGGTCCAGCCGGGCAGCCTGTCCAGCCCTTCGAGCAGCCTGTCCGCGTAGGCCGTTATCCTGAGGAACCACTGCTCCAGCTTCTTCTTCGTAACCTCGCTGCTGCAGCGCCAGCACAGCCCGCCCTCGACCTGCTCGTTGGCAAGCACAGTCTTGCAGCCCGGGCACCAGTTGACGGGCGAGGTGGCCCGGTAGGCCAACCCCTTCTCGTAGAGCTTCAGGAAGAACCACTGCGTCCACCTGTAGTAGTCCGGCAGGCAGGTCGTCACCTCGCGGTCCCAGTCGAAGAGTATCCCCACTTTCTTGAGAGTGTCGCGGCTGACCTCGACGTTGTGCAGCGTCCACCCCTGCGGGTGAGCGTTCTCCTTCACCGCCGCGTTCTCCGCAGGCAGCCCGAACGCATCCCACCCGAAGGGGTAAAGGACATCGTGGCCCTTCATGAGCCGGTAGCGCGCAACCGAATCACCGATTATGTAGTTGCGGAAATGCCCCATGTGAATGTCGCCCGAAGGGTACGCGAACATGACGAGGCAGTAATACTTCCTGTCCGGCGACTCGGGCGCCTTCGCCAGTCCCGTCTCCTCCCAGCGCTTCTGCCACCTTGCCTCTATGTCCTTGAAATCGTAGTCTTCCATCGTCGAGACCCGTCCAATCCTCCTGCCAACTGCGAAAACACTTCATTATAGTGCAGCCCCCGCGCTTGTTAAGGAAAAACTGATTCTTATTTCAAGCCCCGTCGTTCACGGCGGGGGTAATTTGGACTTTGGATTTTGCTGGCGTAGCCAGTTTTGTCAGGAGTGCCTGTGGCACTGATTTGTAATTTGGATTTTGAAATTATTACCCGCGGGCTGAAGCCCGCGGCTTGCTTCCTATCCTGACATTCCTAATTCCTCATTCCTAATTTTTCATTGCCTCTTGCCCATTGGCTGTCTCCTGAACCCTGAATCCTGACACCTGAATCATCTTGCCCCATCCAACTATTTGTGTTATATTGCTTGAAGAATAGAAGGCCTTGACATGTGGTGGTTACAAGTTTCCTCTTGGAAGTATGTTGCAAAGTTACATGAAACACTGGCAAATCATTGTTGTCGTAGTTATCATTGTGGCCTTAGCGGCAATCGGGAGGATGATAAGGCATATGTTGTGGCGACGAAAAAAGAGTAGAGAGCATCAGGAGAACAAAGAAGTTGCGGCAAAGGAAAAGGGAACCCCTGAGAAGTCCAGTCCCAAATACGAGAAGCCGAAGGTGCTACTGGTTGACTTGCCTGAAAGTATACTCACGGCTGTCCGCGCCGCTGGCTTCAATGCGCGACTTGGCACCTTCGGAAACCCGTATAAGGTTCCTATGAATGACGGCTATCAGCCTGTGGCCTTAAACCATGTACTGCCCAATTATGCTGAGCAAGAAGTAGTAATTATTGACCTTACTGCCCCAAAGATACTCGAAACCAGTAAAGAAGAGAGACGCGTGTCCGAAGGAACTAACTGGTGGTGGTGTCGCTGCAATCAAGGAAAAATCGACCCACGCTTGGTTGCAATGTATGTTTACCACAACGATTCTCAACGCATTTTCGACTCCGGGGGGCTGTTCGTTGTATTCGCACAGCCCCGGTCACAACAAGATATATACTATACCCATGTCGACAAATACCAAGACCTAGACATACGTGATAGCACGAAAACGGATACTGACAATTGGTCGTTCCTGTCATTCCTCTCAAGCCTCAAAGTTCCGTTTATTCAAGGAAACGAAATGAAGCTCCTTAGCACCGAAGTTGACATCAAGAGCTTTCTGAAACAGGTGATTAGCAAGTCCTCATACACAGCCGGCCTTCGGCCAGAATCTAACACAATAAAGCAATGCTGGACTCCTCTGTTGGTCAACAAGTTCGAGGACTGTGTTGGCGGGATGATAATTCCAGAAACAGGTAAAGGGCGCGTTCTCATACTGCCACAAATACCAAAAGACCCCGAAACCATACTGACTCTTTTACGCGAAGTATTGCCTTCTTTATCTCCCCATCTGTTTCCTGACTTAACCCGCTTTCGCTGGTTGCAGAAAGATAAGTACGAACTCAATTCTGTACTCAAGCACAAGCGCCAGAAGGATGAAGTAAGAAAGAAGACAGAAAACGAACTTGCTATCATTAACAAGAAAATAGAAAAAGAAAGAGAACAATTTGGATTTCTCCACGAAATGATTACTCAGACTGACGAGAATCTTGTGGATAGCGTTGAGTCATACCTAAAGTTCATCGGATTTAAAGATGTTGTGAATGTCGACAAGGAAATGGGAAAAAAAGCGAAGAATAGAGCTCAGAAGCAGGAAGACCTTCAAGTGAAAGACAGACCAACTATTCTTATCTTGGAGGTCAAAGGACTGACGAGACGTCCGGGGGATACTGATACTGGTCAGGTATTAAAGTATGTCACTAGGCGCATGACGGAATGGGGTACTACTGACGTGCACGGTGTAGCAGTAATCAATCACCAGCGTCACATACCTGGATTCGAGAGAACAAAGCCTGTATTCATGAAGCATCAGAAAGAAGATGCTGAGGCGAATAACATAACCCTTGTGAATACCTGGGATTTGTTTCTCCTAACAAGGGGAATGATGAAATACGGATGGCCGCCAGAGGCGATTCAAGACCTGTTCTATGTTAAAGGAGTCATGTCCAGAATTCCGACTTTTTACAAGCCTCTCGGCACAATAAACAATTACTACAAGGAGCAAAGCGTGATTGCTATTAAGGTGTCTGATGAGGCTTTGCGCAAGGGTCAGAGAGTTGCATATATTACTCCCGAAAGATATTTAGAGGAAGAAGTATCGTCTATTAAAGTTGATAGGCAGAGCGTTGAAAAAGCTCTAACAGAACAGCTGGCAACAATTAAAACAATCTATCCCTCGGAGTTACTAAAGCGAGGGATGATAGTATACACTGTGGCAAAACATTGTGACGAGTCTTCCTAAGTATCTACGAAATCCGGGGTACATCCATAACCGCCAACACAGAGGAGCCATTAGCCAATATCCGTGTTAATCCGTGTTCACCCGTGGTTTATTATTACCACCACGCTTCCGGCGTGGTGCTTCCGGAATGACAAGGAAAAAGATTTATCTTCTCCGCGTTTCTCTGCGGTTCTCTGCGACTCTGCGGTGAATAAATCAGCCAATCTGGCGGACTTATGGTTACCACTTCGAGACGGCACCGTGCTTGCGCAGAAGCTCTCTTATTTGCTTGGTCCCCCCTATGTCGAGCGCCGTCCAGCCGCGGCTGTCTGCGGCGTTTATGTCTGCGCCGCTTTCGAGCAGGATTTCCACCAGTTGCACACGCGCCCACTTTGCAGCATAGTAAAGGGGCGTACAATTGTCGTTGTCTCTTGCTTCTGTGTCTGCGCCGTGCTCAATGAGAAACTTCGCCACCTGAAGTGCGGACTGCTTGGACCAGCAGCAGAATAACTGTAAACTATGAAGCGTAGTCCTGCCCCGGCTGTTTTTCAGGTTCGGGTCAACGCCTTCCTCTATGAGCATCCGCACCACCTCCAACTGCCCGGCAACGGCGGCCCTTTGAAGTACAGTGCGCTCTTCTCTATCTTCAAAAGACGGGTCCGCACCGCCTTCGAGGAGAAGCTTGACAGTGTCTGTGTGCCCCTTCGCGGCGGCAGCGTGGAGCGGTACCGCTCCGCAGGAATCCTTCGTGTCTGGCCGCGCGCCGGCCGCCAGCAGAATCCTGACAATATAGGGCTTTCCCGTCCGAACAGCCGTCAGCAGCGGCGCCACGCCGGACTTGTCACAGGCGTTCACGTCAGCCCCGTTTTCAATAAGAAGCTCGACTGCCCCCGGCCTGACCGAGTGGCTGCAGCCACAGGCGCTGTGAAGGACAGTGCGCCCCTCGTTGCTGCAGGCGCACGCGTCAGCGCCGCTCTTGAGATAGAGCTTAACCATCTCCAACTGCTCACTACTGTCCCAGCAACTGAAAACGCTGTGCAAGGGTGTAAAGCCCCAATCATCCCGTACGTTTACATCCGCGCCGGCAGCGATAAGAATCTCTGCGATTCCAAGACACTGCTTTGAGAACGAGGCGAAATGCAAAGCTGTCCGGCCCAGGCCATCACGCACATCAACGTCAGCCCCGCAGGCAAGAAGTACTTCCACTACCTCCGGGTGGGTATACAGCACAGCCTGATGCAGGGGAGTGCTGCCATCCTCGCCCCTGAAGTCCGGCTTCGCACCGCAGGCAAGCTGGTGTCCCGCCCAGTCGAGGTCACCTAACTGAGATGCATCCATGAGAGCTTTCTGCCTTTCATGGATGCTCAGGCGATGCACACCCTCCCTCGCGCCGCAGCCGGCGGCAGCTACCAGAAGTACAATGATGTAGATTCGTCTTCTCATCACATCCTAATTCTACAACACAGTGTGGACTGATGGCAAACTCGCGGCAGGTAGCCGATGCAAACCCCGGCGGCGCAGGCGTGTGCAAGACATTCCCGCAAATGCAAATTTAGCGGTCGAGGCGCCACAGGCGCTTTTGTTGGAGTGGCTACGCCAACTCGACGTGTTTTCAGTTACACGCGCAACAAGCTGCGCCGCTAAATATCTGGGGCTCAGGCTGCTTATCTTGACTTCTCTGGTCATGTATTCTAATATACGGCACAGGCGGCAGGTGCCGCAGGAGTGACAATGAAAGGCGAAGTTGTCGAGGTCTGCGTAAGCGACCGCAAGGGAGTGAAAAAGACACCCGTCGGCGAGTGCGCAGTCATAGAGAACCACGGCCTTGAAGGCGATTCGCACGCCTCGGGCGAATACCACCGGCAGGTCTGCCTGCTATCGGAAGGGTCAATCG
>DAOVDS010000248.1 GCA_030669415.1 bacterium | reverse complement strand
GTCCCACGCTATACAAGGAAAAATCGTTCCCCTTGCGCTCATATACAAGGTGCTTTCCAGAGAACGGGTCAACAAGAAGACTCTTCGGCAGAAACTCGCTAAGCTCCTCAAGCTTTTCTGGCAGCCGCTGGTTCTTCGCCTCAAACAATCTTACAGCAGCCATTGCAATTGCGGCCCGCCAGAAGGTCTCGCAAATCGCACAATTCCTCAGCACTCCCACCGCAGACATCGCGTACGACCATCTTCCCATGCTCATGGCTTCATCCCGCGATAAATTCACTCTCTCGGCAAGTAAACCACTGTCTTTCAAGTGGTCGTCCAATCTATGATAGTTGCCAGGGGCCACATCGCGGAACAGCTCCAGGCACCTGCGGCGGACTTCCACGTCTCGCTGGAAGCTGAGAAAACAACGGAACATAGAAAACCACTTGCTCCCATCGTCGTCCTGGGAGGCCCGGCCTGTTTTCTCTCCCTCGCACTCGTCAGTTGATTCGCATCCGAGAACCCCATCGGCCAAACACTTCAGATAAGAGTAATAATCACCTTCGATAGCTGAGAATAAGCTTCCTCTTCCAGAGTGAAGCGTAACAAGCGTGGTGAGGAAAGACTGCAGCTCCTGTTTGGATAGTGAGCTATCTGACAGCAGTTTCATTATTCGTTCAAGCCCCAGGGAATAGAGTGCCATCTCGACAAGCCGGGGAAGAGAAGCCCTGCAAGAGGAGAGTGTATTTCCAAGACGCAGCACTTTCCCATACTCGCCAAGCGCCTTTACCTGTTTGTCTGCCAGTTTTGCAAAGTCGCCCTTTACCAGAAGGGATTCCGTCGCCTCATATCTGAATTTTGGAAGAATAGGATACTCGGTTCCAAACACCCCGTAGTATTCCACGGGATAGAGCCATTGTTTGAATTCTAAACCCCGTTCGATAAGGCGCAGAGCGCCTTCGTTACGGGCAAGGTAATCGCGCAGAACTTTCTCATCTGTCTGCCTTTCCACACAATACTCGTACAACAAAGATTGGTCGGGGAACTCCTCCAGCAACCCAATGCCTTCGAGAACAAGGAGAGCGCCGTTTTTCTCCTCAGGAACCGTTGGGAGTGAATCAAAAAACTCTTTGAATTCCACCCGCGCTTCGGTAGCCAACTTAACATTGGCGCTGTATTGTGACCAGATTAGTATGCCAACGAAAGCGCAAACAGAAATATAGATAAACCCCACCAAGAGATGTCGTTTGCCTTTACGGTGTCGTTGTTGAGGGGTCAGTTTTTTCCTCATAGAATATGCCCTCTGGTTTCTATATATACATACAACATGCTTTTCATGCTGGCAATTACAATTGTACGCTTTTTCTGTAATGCCTCAGAAAGGCCACACCGGCAAGGACTCGAACCGGCGCTCTCGCAGCAGCGACTCAGATGGGGTGATTAACGTTTTTTCAATGCTTCTTCAGATTTCTGTTGACATCGGTTAATGTTTTTCGTCTAATATGATGTGAGCCAATAGGCAATAGCCAAGAGCCAATAATCTGTGCAATCTGTGGTTTAACAATTTGGTTTTGACATTTGAGCTTTGTAATTTGGGCTTCCACAGGGCAGGTGTTTGTAAAGTGCCGGAATTTGCAGTAACTCAATGTAACCAAACAGCTTACGCACAACCATCTCGCGTGGCACGTAATGTAATCTGCATGTTTGGGGCCAGAATCGGTGAAAAAACGTGCAATTTGCACGAGTTTATACAGGTTATGGAGCATATTACGAGGGCACCCAGTATGACGCAACTACCTCGCGCGAGTTATAGTTACGGCGAATCCGGCCCCGGCATAGCCGTGCAAATGTGGCATAAAAACCCTGTTAGATTGTTAAAAACTCGACGTAAGTCATTGGTGCGTAAGGGACTCTTTTTAAAGATGGAGTATTCGAGCTGATGAAAGCTATGCGAAGGGTGTTTCACAAGGCGATTGACGCTGAGGGCGCTGTATTGAGTTCCGACGAGTCGCACCATGTGGCGCGAGTGCTTCGCCTGAAAACCGGCGATACTGTGGAGGTGTTTGACGGGCGCGGCGGCTCACGTCCGGCACGTGCAGGTGAAATCGGCAAGCGCACTGTCGAGGTCGTCTTCTCCGGGCCGAAAGTCACTCAGGAAACGCCTGCCCCGGGAATCATACTCGCAGTCGCAGCGCCCAAGGGCCAGAGAATGGACACGCTGGTGCAGATGGCGCAGGAAATAGGCCTTGACGAGCTGATTCCGATAGTAACCGACAACGCGGTCGCGCAGGAGCACGGCGAGAACCGCTACGCCAGGTGGCGCCGGGTCGCGATTGCTGCGGCGAAGCAGTCGGGCACCAACTTCCTGATAGAGATAGGGCGGGCAGTCGATTTCGACAAGCTGCTCGGCGACCTGGAGCGCTGGGACCTTCGCCTGCTCTGCCACACCGACCGGCAGTATCCGGGCCTGCGCGAGGTGCTGGCGGGGCAGCCGAAACCCGAACGGGTGCTCCTGGCGATAGGGCCGGAGGGCGGTTTCAGTTCGATGGAAATTGCCGAGGCGCGCAAGACCGGCTGCCAGGCGGTGAGGCTTGCCGCTGCTACGCTGCGCGTGGAGACTGCGGCCGTGTTCGCGCTCTCGGTGCTGTGCCACCAGTTTGACAGGAGAATCAGCGTTCTTTGACAAAAAGGAGCGCTTCGGCTGGCTTTTGCGGACCGGCCGAAGCGCTACAGTCGCCCACTCGTGTCGGCGGAAGCTGCCCGCCGGAGTGGTTGTCTAACGTCCCGGGAGCCTTGGTATTACCGGATTTCTCGGCAACTGCGGGTTGCCGTTGGACTTAGGCAGTTTCGGGATCTTGGGTGCAGGAGCGGGAGGCTTGGGAATCTGAGGCCCGAGCTTACCTTCCCTGCGGAGCTTTGCCGCGGCAGCCTCTTCCGGGGTAATCTGCCCGGTCGTACCTGGCTGCTTGCCCGGGACATCTCCGGCCTTCTTGAGCTCCTTGGGGCGCCTCGCGACGACCTTCGCCTCTTCGAGCCCGCTGCCGTCCGCGAACAGCGAGACATGCACCGGGACCCTCTCGGCGGTCAGCGCGTAACCGTAGAGGTCGCTCTTGGCATCCGTTATCTTGTACTCGAGGTAACCCGAGTCGCCTGAGGATGTGTAGGTGGAGCGGGCCGCGCAGGCTATGAACTCGCCCACCTTCTTGCGCAGGAGGTCCCCGGCGGGCTGTTCTTCCTCTTTCGCCTGCAGGAGAGCCGCCTCGACCGCGTAGGTCTGGACAAGGTGGTCGTAGCACTCCATGAGCAGTCCGTTGTTGACGAACAGGTCGGCGCCGACAATCTGGCCGTCGACCATGACTGCAATGCCTACCGTGTGCGGCTTGTTTTTGAGCTTCTCCTTCCAGGCGGAGAATGCCCGCTTGTAGAGAGAGATTTTCTTCTTTATGGCGCGTTTCTCGTAGAGCCTGGTAAAGGAGCTGCTGGTGCCGCCGTGAATGTTCTGGGACTTCCTGAGCTCCGATATCGTGCTCCAGATATCGCTCTGAATCTCGCCGTTGTAGCTCTTCTTTCGCAGCTCGGACACTGCGAGGTAATCGGCGACCTTGAAGGTGCGCGAGCCTTTCCAGCGTCCCTGCTCGGCGCAGTAGACATCTATTTGCGCTTCCGTAGTCTCGGAGGACAGGACGATGTCGGGCCCGATGAGACGGTTCTGCCAGCCGCCGATTACTATCCCGCCGCCGACTGAGAAGAGAGCGACGCCCGGTTTTTTCTTCACCAGCAGCTTGCTGACTGTGCCGGTCTCGCGGATTTCGGCGAACCCGCGCTCAACCGCATCGGCCAGTGTCATGTAGAAGCTGCCCTTGCCTTCCCATTCCCTCTCCTGCCTGGTCAGCGAGATCAGGGTGAGCCTCTTGTGGGACTCGACCTCGTCGGGCAGAACGGTTGACAGGAATGCGGCCACCTCGTTGCGCTTCACCTTGGGCGCTTCGACCACTTCGGTCTTGTGCTCCTTCGCCGGCACTGGCGCCTCGGGTTCCTGCGCGACAGCTTCTTTTTCCTCCGGTGCTACCGGCGCCTCTTTCGGCTGCTCTTGTGGCTGGGCCGCCAGCGACTCGGAAGGGCCCGGCACAGGCTGAAGCTGCCTGTAAAGCTCTTCGGGAGTGAGCCAGCCATCCTCGTGCGGGAGCAGTCCCATTGCAAGGCGGGTCGCGTCCGGCTCAGGCACCAGCCAGTCGCCGTGCCTGGCGTAGCCTTTCTCCTTGAGCAGGAGGGCAAACGCGTCTTCTTCCGTGAGCCACTGCCCGTTCATTCGCACCATGCCATCCTGGCTGACTTCCCTGGCCGTGATTGGCGCGGGTGCCGTTGGCGCCGGCACAAGGGCTGCCGTGTGAGATGGCGGCTGCACCTGTACGGCGGGCTGCGTCAGCGTGTAGGCCAGGACAACTACGAACAGCGCCGCAGCCGCCACTGTTGCGAGAAGAATCAGGCCGCCCCTGGCCGGACGAAGCATCTCCGAAACAACCTTCATGTCGCTTGCGACAATTTGGTGCCACCGGGCGGCCCGAGATTCCTTGTTTTCAGTGATGGTTTCGCGCACAGACTGCGCAATCCGGGGTACATCAAGGTCGCCCGCCATGCTCTTGAGGGCTGAGAGCGACTCTGTGTACCTCGCGAACTCCTGCTTGCAGCTTGCGCATGCGCGCAGGTGCTCTATGAACTGCGCCGCCTGTGCATCCTCGAGTTCCCCGTCGTAGTACGGAGAAAACCACTCTTTGTACTTGTTGCATTCCATTGTGCTACCCCAACCTTCTTCTGCCGGAAAGCCTGACATAAGCATCCTTGAACTTCATCCTTGCCCTGCTGACGCGGGACTTCACTGTGCCGAGCGAGCAGAGCGTGATTTCGGCTATATGTTCGTAACTCATTGCCTGCACGTCGCGCAGGATGAGGATTTCTCGCAGGTCGCTTCTGAGCGTGCCGAGGGCCTCCATCACCATTGCGCGCTTCTCCGTGCTCCGGAGCCCTTCATCCGCCCTTGCGGGGCTTCGCCCGAGGCGGAAGTCAGTTGCCACCTGTTCCGTTGTAAGCGGTGTCACCGGATGTCTCCTTGCGTACTTATGGTTATCCTTTATCAAGTTGCTGGCAATCCGGTAGAGCCAGGTCGTGAACTTCGCCTTTCGGCTGTAGTCTCGGAGCTTCCTGAACACTCTCAGGAACGTTTCCTGGACTACATCTTCTGACCGTACCCGGTCGCCCAGCCGCGAGAGAGCCAGCCCCATAACCAGCGGGCTGTGGCGGCGAACAAGCATCTCGAACGCGTATCCGTCGCCCCCGGCACTCAACGTGACAAGGTCATTATCGGAGAGCTTCGCATATTCCATGGTGGCACAGCCACTTTCCGTGCCGGAGGCACTTTTCCAGGAGCCGCTTTGCGACCCCCGCGGTGCCTCCCGCACCCTTTACACGACGCTGCTGCCTGCAGGTTCCATTTTTCGTGCAGGCACAATCACTTTTTCAGAAATGTCTGCAGCCAGGAGTGACTTTACAGTTTCTGACTGCTTCGTGCAAGCGACATATTCCAAAACCGCAGGCGGGGTGGCACCCGCCCACGAGACTGCGCCGCGGAGGCAAAAGAATTTGACTTCATAGCACGCCCCTGGTAGTATGAGAAAGGGAAATTGGCGATAAACGTCACGTTCAACTCCCTGCTGCGAAAGAAAGCGATAGGTATCCTGCCAATGGATTTGGACAAGTTAAGAAAGGCAACAAGAGACGGTAGGACCGAATGGAGAAAACATGTGCTTGTTCGATTAGCAGAAAGAAATATCAAGCAGGCCACAGTTGTTCAAATCATACTTGAAGGAGAAGTTATTGAGGACTACCCGGAGGACAGCCCTTTTCCAAGTTGCCTGATGTTCAAGATGATAGAGGCGAAACCGTATCATGTAGTTGTTGCGTTCGACGAAGCCAATGGGAAGGTTTATGTCATAACTACGTACGAGCCAGGTTCAGACAAATTTGAAACAGACTACAGAACAAGGAGGAAATAGATGGAAATATGTCCATTGTGTGGAGGCAGCAAGAAGAAAGGTTGTACAACCTACAGCGTTGATTTGGGATTTGGCATTGTTGTGGTCCGTCAAGTTCCCGCCCAGGTCTGCGCGCAGTGCGGTGAAGAATGGATCGAATCAGAAACCGCTCAAAAACTCGAAGCAATTGTCGAAAGGGTGAAGAGCCAACACAATGAGGTCGAAGTTCTACAGTATAAGGAGATTGCGGAATAGACCTCGCAACCAGTCGCGGAACACCCGGCAGTTCCGATTTTCCTGCAGGCACAATCACTTTTTTTCTCACCATAACATTACACATTTTCCCCCGTCCGCGCAACATCCGAATTAGCTCGCAAAATGTTGTCGAGCTGGTCATCAACAGTGTATTATACTATTGGTGAGTGATGGCAAAACCGGTGAGGAAGAAATGAGCAGAACCTGGATAACAGTAGCATTCCTTCTATTGTTCCTTGTGGGCTGTGCCGAGAGCCAGGAGGAAAAGATACAGAGG
>DAOVDS010000222.1 GCA_030669415.1 bacterium | reverse complement strand
TGCGCGCACTTCTGCACCTCATTAGCGCCTCTATAAAGCTATACGGAGGCAGGATGGACACTGTTTGAAGGTGCTTATCGGGTTGTGTGGTGTTTTCAGCCGGCGCTGTTTCCATGTCTGAAGAAAAGGGTTGCAGGTGAGATACGGGAGGGATATAATTATGCTTGAAGGATTGCGATGGAAGACGGCAAGCTTACAAAAGTGCTTGAGGCCCTGATAATGTCTTCGCCGGAGCCGGTGAAGCTGGACCGTCTGTGTCGCGTGGTCAGGGGAGATGCCCACCGCAAGGAGGTGCGCAAAGCGCTCAGCAGCCTGCAGAAGGAGCTGGTGGCGCAGGGGCGCGGGTACAGGCTCGTGGAGATTGCCGGAGGGTACCAGTTTCTTACCGCACCGGAGTATGCCCAGTACGTCAAGCGCCTCAAGTCCGACCTTGGCAGGAAGCGCGAGCACGGGATGTCCCGCGCCGCACTCGAGACTCTCGCGGTGATTGCTTACAAGCAGCCGGTGAAGCGGGCCGACGTCGAGGCGATACGCGGTGTGACGGTCGGCGACATAATCAGGGCGCTTATCGAGCGGGACCTGGTCAGGGTTGCAGGCAGGGAGGACTCGCTCGGCAAGCCGCTGCTTTACGGAACTACGAAGAAGTTCCTCAAGCAGTTTGGCCTGAAGTCGTTGAAGGATTTACCCGACCCGGCTGAGCTGAGCCTGGACTGAGCCGGGAAACTGCTACGGGAGCGACATGCGATGAATGAAGATATGTTTATCCGCTACTGCAGGATCCAGCACGAGACCCTGGACTACATCGAGAAGAGGTCCCGTTCCGCAAACAGGTTTGTTGATGACAAGGACGTTGTCAGGGCGCTCAGAATCAGCCGCAGCGCGGCAAAGAGCCGCCTGAGGCGGTACACCAAGAAGGGCTGGATAAAGGAAGAGATAATGGAGGGCGAGCGCAAGTTCGTCCTGAGGCTTGAAGGGATACAGAGACTCCAGTGGCTCGGGAACATAATAGCCAGTATCACGCCGCAGGAGTTCAAGAAGAAACTCGAAGCGGAGGGGGTCGAGTTTCCTGACTGGATGGACGACGTGGAGTAGTCAAAGGGAACTGCTGGAATGCCTCATGAGTATCTACCTCGACAGGATAGACGGCCCCGCCGACCTCAAGCTCCTGCAGCGACGTGATCTGCCCAAGCTCGCCGCCGAGATACGCCGCTACATCTCCGAAGTCGTGCACCATACTGGGGGGCACTTGGCCTCGAACCTCGGCGTGGTTGAGCTTACCCTGGCGCTCCACTACGTGTTCGATTTCCTCGAAGACAGGCTTGTCTGGGACGTGAGCCACCAGGTTTACGCGCACAAGATTCTTACCGGAAGGCGCAAGGAGTTCGAGAACCTGCGCCAGCCGGGCGGCATATCGGGTTTTTCCAACCCTGCCGAGAGCGAGTATGACTCGTTCATTGCGGGGCACGCAGGCACCTCGATTTCAACAGCCCTCGGGATTGCGACCGGGGATGCGGTCAACGGCAGGGACAGGAAGGTGGTGGCGGTAGTCGGCGATGGTTCACTGGGCACAGGCATGGCCTTCGAGGCCCTGAACAACGCCTCCGACGTCGCCAAGAACCTGATAGTGGTCCTGAACGACAACGAGATGTCTATTTCGCCGACGGTGGGTGCCTTGAGCGCCTACTTCAACAGGGTGCGTTTCTCCCCGCTCTATGTGGACCTCAAGAAGGACATCCACGCGCTGGCGCGCAGCCTCCCCCTGGTGGGCTCGCAGGTTGACCACGCGCTCGACCGTGCGCTCGAGGCGCTGCGCTCATCCGTCATGCCGGGGCACTTTTTCGAGGAGCTCGGGTTCAGGTATTACGGCCCCTTCGACGGCCACAATGTCGAGCAGCTTGTGCGGGTGCTTGGCAAGGCCAGGCGCGCGGAAGGGCTGGAGCTGATACACGTGGTGACAAGAAAGGGCAAGGGTTTCGAGGAGGCGGAGCAGAACCCGACGCGGTTCCACAGCGCTTCCAACTTCCTCACCACAAGCGCCGGCAAGGTTGTTTCGCCTCAGGAGCGCAAGAGCGGGAAGAAGCGCATCTCCTACACGGCCGCGTTCAGCAAGGCGCTGCTCAGGCTCGCCCGGGAGTACCCGCGCATTGTCGCAATTACGGCAGCCATGCCGGACGGTACGGGACTCACCGAATTCCAGAAGACCTTCCCCGAGCGCTACTTCGACGTTGGTATCTGCGAGCAGCATGCGCTGGGCCTCGCGGCCGGGATGTTCAAGAGCGGCTATTTCCCCGTCTTCGCAGTCTACTCGACATTCCTGCAGCGTGGATACGACCAGCTTTTCCACGAGATAGCCCTCAACAGCGTTCCATGCCTCATCTGCATTGACCGGGGCGGCCTTGTGGGCGCTGACGGCCCGACACACCACGGTGTCTTCGACATCTCCTACATGCGCCACCTGCCCGGCCTCGCCCTCGGGGCCCCCGCCACGTGCGCGGACCTCTATGGGCTCATGAAGCTTGCCCTCGAGAATGAGGTTTTCCTGGCAATCCGATACCCGCGCGCTTCGTGCCCGCAGGAGGGCGCGGCTGAGTCTGCAAAGAGTTTCGCGCTCGGGAAGGGAGAAGTGCTGCGCAGGGGCGGGCCTGTTGCGCTGCTTGCCTACGGGTCCGAGGTCTGGCCCGCGCTGGAGGCGGCCGACGCTCTTGCCTCAGAGGGAATCGACGTGACGGTCGCTGACGCGCGTTTCGCCAAGCCGCTTGATGGCGAGCTGATAACAGACCTCGTGCGCACGCATGAACACGTCATGACTATTGAAGACCACGCGCTTGCGGGCGGTTTCGGCAGCGCGGTGCTCGAATACCTGTCGGAATGGGGTCTTGACAACCGCAAGGTGAGCCGGCTGGGAATACCGGACCGCTTCATCGAGCACGGCCCCCGCAACGCGCTTCTTGCCTCGCTCGGCCTCGACGCCGCCGGGATAGCACGGGCGGTGCGGCAAATGCTTTAGCTTCCAGGCTTGTCTTGCGATATCGCCACCGGCTGGACTGCCGCTATTGCAGATTAGAGTCGATTTCGACAGACCTGGCCCATGCACCAAGTATGCCGCCTGCCACTATGTACAGTACCCAGGACGAGAGCATTATGGCAACATTCACTGCCAGCAGACCCATCGTGAGGAAGAGCAGGCTCACGAAAATGGGAGCCCCGGTAAAAGAAGTCATCGCAGCCAGGTGGCCCAGTTGATACCTCACTATCAGATACGCCGCACCTGCCTGCGCCAGCACGAGAACCACAATGTAGGCAACGGTAGGTCCCCCTATCACAAGCCCCAGGACAAGCGCAACTCCGGCGCCGATTGCCGCTCCCTTCAGGGCTTTCTTCCTCACCTCGGCAGAGTACGCTTTGTCTCGCGCTTCCTGTTTGAGCTTTTTCTGGAGAAACTCCCTCTTGACCTGGGGCGGAAGCCGGTCGTATACGGGGTCTCCCGTGCTTTCGCTGTACTCGGTCATTGCGTCACACACCTCTTGTCTGCCTGTGACAGTAACCTCCTGCGCCACGCAATTCAAATACAAATTCCTTTCGTGTCTGTGTTGACAAGCGCGTGGCGGTCGCCCGAATTGCCTTCATCCCCATCAACGCATCTCATTCGATTCATTGAGCTTCTGGCAAATGCCTGGTGATTATGCATATCCAGAATAGCTTAGCGCTACAATAATCTCGAGGATTTGTAATGGTCAGCCCATTAGATTCATGGTAAAGTTTGATTAGGGAGGCTTACGTCCGAAACCGGAGCCTCGACTCTCTTGGTGGCAAGAAAAAGGGAGGAGCTCGTGCGAGACTTTAGACACCACATCTCTTTTCTTTCCCACGCTCTGGTGGTTTTCTTCCTTACGCTACTGCTCGGCTGCGGCGGCGGGAACGAGCAACACCCTCCGGCCGTATCGACAAGTGAGAAAAGCAAACCTGAAGCATCTGAAGAAGACACGGTCTCCGAGCAGGAAACCGCAGAAACGCTTGAGGAGCTTGAGCGGCTGCTACGGGACTTTGGTGTTAAAGAAAAACCCCTTGGCCCTTCGGACACCGGCAAGCAAACTCCTCTAACGCTGATGGATGCAGTGAAGAAAGGTGACCTTGCAGCCACAAAGAAACTGCTAACCAACAGAGCGCAGCTTGAAGAGTCTGATGAAAAATACGGTGCCACGCCCCTGCATTGGGCTGCTTTTCTTGGACGAACAGAGATAGTTGCCGCCTTGCTGGATAGCGGGGCTCCCGTAGATGCCAAGAACAACTCCGGTGAGACTCCCCTTCACAAAGCCGCTGAGGTTGGAAATCTGGATATTGCTGAAGCTCTTATCACCAAGGGTGCGGATGTTAATGCCAAGGACAACACTGGATGCACGCCTCTCCACGTAGCAGCGAAGTACGGGGAAGCATATATGCTCCTATATGCAGAAAAAAAGCACTTCGAAATCGCCAAAACGCTGATTACCAACAACGCCAACGTGAATGCGACTGACCGGAACGGGTGGACTCCTCTATTCTTCGCAGCGAAACAGGGCCTCGGGAAAATGACTGAGCTGCTGGTTGCAAACGGAGCTGATGTCAACCACAGAGACAATTCGGGAGGAACCGCTCTGCATGTCGTCGAGACGATCTTTGGAGACAAGGCTGCTAAACATTTGATTGCAAAAGGCGCCGACGTGAACGCCAGAGACCACGAAGGCCTGACCCCGCTCCATATTGCCGTGGGAGGTTGGTTCAGCAGGAAAGAACTGGCCGAGCTGCTAATAGAAAGCGGGGCGCACATAAACGTGAAAGATGACGAGGACTATACGCCGTTGGATTATGTGGACTGGCGCAGGGAAAAAGACATCCTTGAGTTGCTACGAAAACACGGCGCCCAGTCCGGCGAACCTTACAGGGTTGCGCTGTTGCAGGCAGCCTCTGAGGGGAACGCTGTAAAGGTTGAAGAACTGCTCAACAAGGGGGCAAATCCCAGCGCAAAGACCAAATTCGGCAGCACACCTCTGCACTGGGCTGCAAGTAAGGGACACAGGGCTGTGATTGAACTTCTAATCGCGAAAGGAGCAGAGGTCAACGCGAAAACCAGAGCAGGGCAGACGCCCCTTGACTGGGCCGCCACCGATAGGCACAAGGAAATAGTTGAACTGCTTGGCAAGCATGGTGGAAAGTCCGGCGAGCCGCATAGAGTAGCCCTTCTGGCCGCGGCTGCCAGCGGAGATGCGCAGAAAGTCTCGGAACTACTGGCCAAAGGCGCTAATCCGAACACCTATGATCGGCAGTGGAATTCTCCATTGCACATGGCTGCACAGAACGGGCATGCGGCAGTAGCCAAGCTCCTGATTGCCAACGGTGCGCGCGTTAACATCACTGGCAGCGACGCCATGGCTCCTCTGCACATAGCGGCCGAGCAGGGACACAGGAATATCGTCCAGCTTCTGTTGTCCAAGGGTGCAAACCTCGAGGAAGAGTCCTTCTGGGACGATACGGCTCTGCACTGGGCCGCCAAGAGGGGCCACAAGGACATTTTAGATGACCTCTTGGCTGCCGGCGCTGACATCAAGGCGAAGAACTCACACGGATACACGGCACTTCACAACGCTGCATCTGAGGGGCACGAGGAAATAGTAAGGACCCTGCTTGAGAGCGGGATTGACGTGAATACCTTGACCAAGATCAAAGGCAACGCGGCCTTGGCCATGGCTATTGAGAAGGGGCACAAGGAAATAGTGAGGATGCTCCTGGAGGCAGGGGCGCCTGTTGATGCCAAGGGAAGCCGCTCGGCTATGAATCCGCTCCACATGGCGATAAAGAAGGGCTATATGGAGATTGCCGAACTTCTCATTGCCAAGGGGGCCGACCTGAACAAGCTGGATAACGAATCGAAAGTACCGCTCCAGTACGCACTGGAAACCGGGCAAACCGAGTTGGCCGAGCTTCTTGTTGCCAAAGGCGCGGATGTAAACCTTTATGTTAGCTGGACCGGCGGCTGCCTCCTGCACCAGGCGACCGAAGATGGCAAGGAGGAAGTCGTCAAGTTCCTCCTGAAGCACGGTGCAGACGTGAACTCGACCAAAGGTTACGAAGGCAGGACACCGCTGCACGAAGCAGCAACAGAGGGTCATGTCGGCATTGTGGAACTACTGCTGAAGAATGGCGCTGATGTGAACATCAAGACCGAAGATGGGGAGACTCCTATTGACCGGGCAGTCAGCTTCGGCCACTTGGCCATTGTGAAATTGTTATCTGAAAAAGGTGGCAAGACAGAGGAACCACACGTTGGCGCCTTGCTTGTTGCTATCAAGGAAGGCGATACCGCCAAGGTGAGAGAACTTATTGAGAAAGGCCCAGACCTGAATGCGAGGTACGGCGACGGCGCTACACCGCTCCACCTTGCAGCAGAACTTGGACACGCAGAGATAGCAGGACTGCTTATTGACAAAGGCGCGCGTATCAACGCTGTTGATTGCTCCAGCAACTCGCCACTCGATATCGCCAGGTCCAAGAACCACAAAGACGTAATCGAGCTTCTGCTCAAACGCGGCGCCAAATCCGGGAAACCCTTTGGCGAACTCATGAAGGCTGCCGGTGAAGGCAACATTGCGAAAGTAAAGGAACTGGCGGCAAAAGGCGTTGACCTCAAGGGCACAAGCGCGTATGGCCGGACGCTGCTCCATGTTGCCGGGAGCAAGGAAGTGGCGCAGTTTCTCGTATCCAAGGGACTTGATGTTAACGCCAGGGACGAAAGCGGAGACACTCCGCTTGAGGAACGCATTTATCTATGCAAAGACCTGGAAGTAGTAAAGGTTCTTATTGCCAATGGTGCCGATGTCAAGGCAAAGGATGAGTATGGCTGGACGCTGCTTCATAGAGCGGCTTGGCACGATCTCAGGGACGTGGCCGAGCTGCTTGTGGCTGCGGGCGCGGATGTTAACGCGAAGGTGGACAAGTACGGAGACACACCGCTCCACGAGGCTGCCGGTGAGGGACACAGGGAAATGGCTGAGTTTCTTCTTACCAAAGGCGCCAAGGTCAACGCAAAGGACAGCAGCGGTAACACACCATTGCACAAGGCGGCCAGAGAAGGGCACAGGGAAGTGATAGAGCTTCTCATAGCCAAGGGCTCGGATGTCAACTTAAAAAACAACTACGGCTTCACGCCCCTCGACATGGCGGGGAGTGAGAAGCACATAGGCATTCAAGAGCTAATCCGCAAACATG